>NZ_CP049780.1:7140633-7318937 GCF_011193355.1 Streptomyces sp. JB150 | reverse complement strand
GTCGTAGCCGGAGTAGATCGGGTGGGCGACGTTCTCGAAGTAGTTGCCCTCCACCAGCACGCCCGCGTTCTCCGTCGAGGCCACGCCGTAGAGCCGGTTGGCACGGTAGTAGTTGTTGTAGACGTGCACCGGCTCCGCGAAACGCACGCGTGGGTGCCGTTGGTCGGTGCCGTCGAAGAAGTTGTGGTGGTACGTCACGCGCAGCTTGCCCCGATCGGCGGTGTAGCTGTCGCTGTGGCCGAGCAGGCACGTCTTGCTGTGGTCGTGGAAGTGGTTCCAGGACACGGTGACGTAGTCCGACTCCCGTTTGATGTCGAGCAGTCCGTCGTAGCCCTGCGAGAAGTCGCAGTGGTCGATCCAGACGTGGTGGGCGCGGTTGGTGACGCTGACGGAGTCGTCGGAGGCGCGGGTGAAGCGGATGTTGCGGATGATCACGTTGTTGCCGGGCCGGGTCGTCGATCCGAGCTGGAGACCGCCACCGGTGATCTCGGCGGTGGAGCCGATGCCGAGGATCGACTTGTCGGCCACCACGGTGACCATGCCGCCGAGCTGGATGCGCCCGGAGACGAGGATGACGTACGGCGAGTTGCGGCCGGCGTAGTCGGCGAGCTGGGCTGCGGTGGTCACGGTCACGGTGGGTCCGGCGACGCCGCCCGTGGTGCCGTTCAGGCCGAGCGCGCTGACACTCGCGAACCCGTCCGCGCTCTGCGCCGCCACGGCGGCGAGCCGGGCCGGTGACGCGGTGTCCGCCACGGGGGTGGCGGCCCGGGCGCGCGAGGCCGTACCGGCGGTCAGGAGGGCGGCGGAGGCGGCGGCCGCGGCGGTGCCCGCGAGCAGGCCGCGGCGGGTGATCGGGGGGACTTCTGGCACGGAAGGCTCCTTCAGATGCGGCCGGCGCCGGCACCGGCGGGCACGAGGGCGGGGAGGTTCGCGGGGGCGTCGAGGGTGTACGCGTAGTAGGTGCGCGGCTCCACGACCGTGCCGAGCGTCTCGGGTCTCCCGCAGTTCACGTAGACGTTCCCGCGTTCGACCACCCGGCCGGGGCCGCTCTCGTCGTAGCCGGAGTAGACCGGGTGGGCGACGTTCTCGAAGTGGTTGGCCTCCACCAGCACGCCCGCGTCCTCGGTGGACGCCACGCCGTAGAGGGTGTTGGCGCGGTAGTAGTTGTTGTAGACGTGCACGGGTTCGCCGAAGCGGACACGCGGGTGGCGCTGGGCCGTGCCGTCGAAGAAGTTGTGGTGGAAGGTGACCCGCAACGCGCCGCGGTCCTGGCTGCCGTTGGCGTCCGAGTGGCCGATCAGCATGGTCTTGCTGTGGTCGTGGAAGTGGTTCCAGGACACGGTGACGTAGTCCGCGCCGCGCACGATGTCGATCAGGCCGTCCGCGCCCGAGCTGAAGGTGCAGTGGTCGATCCAGATGTGGTGCGAGGACTGCTGGATGCTGATCGCGTCGTCCTCGGCGTCCGTGAACCGCAGGTTCCTGATGATCACGTTCTGTCTGCGGTACATGTCGAGGCCGCCGCCGGTGATCTCCGCGTCGGTGCCCAGTCCGACGATGGTCTTGTGGGAGCGGACGCCCTGTTTGCTGGTGATGCGCAGGGTGCCGGAGACCTGGATGACGTACGGTTCCGTGCGGTCGCAGTAGTCCAGGAACGTCTCGGCGTCGGTGACGGTGACCACGGGGCCGTCGGCGCCGCCGGTGGTGCCGGTCAGGCCGAGGGCGGCGACGCCCGCGAAGCCGTCGGCGCTCTGCGCCGCCGGGGCGGCGAGCCGGGCCTGCTCCGGCGGGGTGGCGGCCGCGGCGGGCGGGGACCCGCCGAGGGCCGGGAGGGCCGCGACGGCCGCGGTGGCGGCGGTGCCTGTCAGCAGCCTGCGGCGGCTGAGGGAGGCGGAGTCTCGCGTGTCGTCCGGTGGTGGCTGGGGACCGGGTAATCGCATGTGGGATAGCCCTTTCTCTAACTGCTTTCAGGCATGACGAAGCAGACTGCTGTCTGGTGGCTTCACGCTGGAGAAACGGTGGCCCGAGGAGCGGGCAAGCGCTTTCTTGGAAGGTAGGCACGGGACACGAGCGCGTCAACGGTGGTGCGCCTTCACGAAAGGCGAAGTTTTCCCACACGAACGCACAGCGGGCGCGGCCGGCTCACCAGCCCGGCACCAGCCCGGCACCAGCCCGGCCCCTCCACCGGCTCACCAGGCCAGCTCGTCCATCAGCACGGTCGGGTCCGGTTCCGGGGCGCGGCCCAGGGTGAGTTCCGCCCAGATGACCTTGCCCTTCGCCACGTAGCGGGTGCCCCAGCGGTCCGCGAACTGGGAGACCAGGAACAGGCCGCGGCCGCCCTCGTCGGTGGTGGCGGCGCGGCGCAGGCGCGGGGAGGTGTTGCTGCCGTCCGAGACCTCCAGGACGAGGGTGCGGCCCAGCATCACCCGGACGTGCACGGGGGGAGCGCCGTAGCGGATCGCGTTGGTGAGGAGTTCGCTGAGGACGAGTTCGGTGGTGAAGGCCGGCTCCTCCAGGCCCCAGTCGCCGAGCCTGCGGCTCACCTCCGCGCGGACCCGGGAGACGGCGGTCACGTCGAACGGTACGTCCCAGGCGGCGACCCGCGAGGAGTCGAGCAGCCGGGTGCGGGCGACCAGCAGGGCGACGTCGTCGCTGGGGTGGCCGGGCAGCATCGTGTCCATGACGGTGCCGCAGGTCTCCTCCGGTGTGCGGTCCGGGCCGGCCACCGCCGCGCGGAGCAGCCGCAGGCCCTCGTCGATGTCACGGCCGCGGTCCTCGATCAGTCCGTCGGTGAAGAGGACGAGCCGGCTGCCCTCGGGCAGGTCCAGCTCGCCGGCCTCGAAGGGGTGCCCGCCGACCCCCAGGGGCGGCGAGAGCGGGAGGTCGGGGAAGGTCACCGCGCCCTCGGGGTCGACCACGGCCGGTGCGACGTGCCCGGCGCGGGAGAGGGTGCAGCGTCCGGCGACCGGGTCGTAGATGGCGTACAGGCAGGTGGCGCCGGTGACGGGGGCGCCGTCGCTGTGGCCCTCCGACGACGTCTGCGCGTCCAGGAGCATCACCATCTCGTCGAGGTGGCTGAGCAGTTCGTCCGGCGGGAGGTCCAGCGAGGAGAAGTTCAGCACCGCGGTCCGCAGCCGGCCCATGGTCACCGCGGCGTGCAGCCCGTGGCCGACGATGTCGCCGACGACCAGGGCCACCCGGAAGCCGGGGAGCGGGATGACGTCGAACCAGTCGCCGCCCACCCCGGCCTGGGCGGGCAGATACCGCCAGGCGATCTCCAGCGCGTCCTGCTCGGGGACGTCCCGGGGCAGCAGGCTGCGCTGCAGGGTGACGGCCAGGGTGTGCTCGCGGGCGTAGCGGCGGGCGTTGTCGATGGCGACGGCGGCGCGGGCCACCAGTTCCTCGGCGACGGCGACGTCCTCCTCCTCGAACGGCGGTGCGCCGGCGCCGCGCCAGAAGTTGACCATGCCGAGGACCACGCCCCGGGCCCGCAGGGGGACGGTGATCAGCGAGTGGATGCCGTACTCCAGTGCCTGGCGGGCGCCCGCCGGGTCGTGGGCCCGCCAGTCGTGGGCGCTGGTCAGGTCCGCGACGCGCACGGCCTTGCCGCGCTCCAGCGCCGCGACCATCGGCGTGTCGGCCACCACGAACTGGATCAGGTCGCCGACCGGCTGGAGCGGATGTCCGGCCCGGGACTCGCTCAGCGCGGTGCGCCGCATCCGCCGGACGGCGCCGGTGGGCTCCTCGCCGCGCAGGACGGAGTCGAGGAGTTCGACGGTGACGAAGTCGGCCATGCGGGGGACGGCCACGTCGGCGAGTTCCTCCGCGGTGCGCCGGATGTCCAGGGTGGTGCCGATGCGTACGCCCGCCTCGTACAGGAGGGTGAGCCGGCCGCGGGCCACCTCGGCCTGGCCGGACAGGGCGCGCAGTTCGGTGGTGTCGCGGAAGGTGGCGACCAGGCCGGGCTCTCCGCCGTAGGGCTCGGTGAGCCGGGTGTTGACCGCGAGCAGCCGCTCACCGGCCGGGAGGACCACGTCGGAGACGGGTTCGGCCGACCCGAGCAGCCGGGTCAGGGCGGGGCTGAGGCCGAGTTCGGTGACCGGTCGCCGGTCGGCGTTCTCCGGGAGGTTCAGGAGCCTGCGGGCCTCGTCGTTGGCGAGCAGCAGGCGTCCGTCGCCGACGATCAGGACGCCCTCGCGTACGGCGTGCAGCACGGCGTCGTGGTGTTCGAACATCCGGGTCATCTCGGCGGGGCCCAGGCCGTGTGTCTGCCGCCGCAGCCGCCGGCTGACCAGGGCGGTGCCGACGGTGGAGAGCGCGAGCGCGCCCACCGCGGCGGCGAGCATCATGGGGACCTGCTGGTCGAAGACCTGGCCCAGCGTGTCGAACTGGATGCCGGCGCTGACCATGCCGACCACGCGCCCGCCGGAGTCGCGTACGGGTACGACGGCGCGCACGGCGTCGGTGGGGTCGCCGCGGAAGGTCTCGGTGAAGGTCTCTCCCCGGGCGGCCCGCTCCACGCCCTCCGCTACGGTGCCGATCAACTCGGGCCGGGGGTCGGTGAGCCGTACGCCGTTCGGGTCGAGGACGGTGATGAAGTCGACGCCGGAGCCTCGCCGGGCCGCTTCCGCGCCGGGCTGGAGCCGTGCCGTCGGATCGGCCGACCGGAGCGCGGCGGCCGTACCGGGGGCGTGCGCGAACGCCTCCGCCGCGGCGAGGGAGCGGTTCTCGGCGCCCCGCTCGGCCCCGTACCGCCCCTGGACGACCAGGGCCGCGACGGCCACGGCGACGAGCACCAGCATGATCAGGACCTGGAGCAGGAAGACCTGCGCGGCGAGCGTGCGCACGCTCAGGGACGGCGACAGGCGCCGTCCGGGGTCATGCGGCGCCCCTGGGCGGCGGGACGAGCCGGCGGGGCGGCCTTCGCCCAGCGGCGCCGCTCTCGTCCGGGACCGGCGGGAAGGACCGATCATGTCCCATTTCTAGCACTATGCCCGGTTTGCGGGCGACTGCTGTGATCGCCGGCGGGCGGGTGCGGCACCGAGCGGGGGGGCGGGGTGGAGCGCGGTGCCGCACCGGGCGGGGTCAGGCGTCGGGCACCCGAGGGGGTCGGGGCCCGGAGCCCGGTCAGGCGCCGGGCAGGACGCCGGTGCGGGCCACCTCGGCGTACCAGCGGGCGCTCGCCTTGGGGATGCGGGTGCCGGTCGGGTAGTCCACGTAGACGGCGCCGAAGCGCTTGCTGTAGCCGTGGGCCCACTCGAAGTTGTCCAGCAGCGACCACAGGAAGTAGCCGCGCACGTCCGCGCCGTCCCTGATCGCCTCGTGCACGGCGGCAAGGTGGTCGCGTACGTACGCGATCCGCTCCGGGTCGTTGACGTTGCCCTCGGGGTCGGCGTAGTCGTGGAACGCCGCGCCGTTCTCGGTGATGATCAGCGGCAGCCGCGGGAAGTCGGAGGACAGGCGGCGCAGCAGCTCGTACAGGCCGGTCGGGTCGATCGCCCAGCCCATGGCGGTGGTCTCCCCCGGCGGCTGGTGGAAGGCGACGTCGTCGGCGCCCGGCCACGGGCTGTACGCGCTCCGGCCGTGCCCGTCGGAGGTGTGGCTGCCGCTGCCGTCGGCCCGCGAGACGACGGTGGGCGTGTAGTAGTTGACGCCGAGGAAGTCGAGCGGCTGGTGGGCGGTCTTCAGGTCGCCGTCGCGCACGAAGGACCAGTCGGTGAGCCCGGCGGTGTCCTTGAGGAGGTCTTCCGGATAGGCGCCGCGCAGCATCGGTCCGGTGAAGACGCGGTTGGCCAGGGCGTCGATCCGGCGGGCCGCGTCGGCGTCGGCCTCGCTGCCGGTGCGGGGGCGCACGTGGTGGATGTTGAGGGTGACCGAGCACTGGGCGTCGGCGCGGACCCGGTCGCGCAGGGCCTGTACGGCGAGCCCGTGGGCGAGGTTGAGGTGGTGGGCGGCGCGCAGCGCGGCGACGGGGTCGGTGCGGCCGGGGGCGTGGACGCCGGAGCCGTAGCCGAGGAAGGCGCTGCACCACGGCTCGTTGAGGGTGGTCCAGGTCCGCACCCGGTCGCCGAGGGCGTCGGCGGCCAGGGCGGCGTACTCGGCGAACCGCTCGGCGGTGACGCGCTCCGGCCAGCCGCCCGCGTCCTCCAGGTCCTGCGGCAGGTCCCAGTGGTAGAGGGTGGCGACGGGCCGGATGCCCTTCTCCAGCAGCTCGTCGACGAGTCGCCGGTAGAAGTCGAGGCCCTTCTGCACGGCGGGGCCGCGGCCGGTGGGCTGGATCCGCGGCCAGGCGAGGGAGAAGCGGTACGCGCCGATGCCGAGGTCGGCCATGAGGGCGACGTCCTCGCGCCATCGGTGGTAGTGGTCGGTGGCGATGTCGCCGGTGTCGCCGTTGCGGACCCGGCCCGGGGTGCGGGCGTAGGTGTCCCAGATGGACGGGGTGCGGCCGTCCTCGCGGGCGGCTCCCTCGATCTGGTACGAGGCGGTCGCGGCACCCCACAGGAAGCCCTTCGGGAAGGTGCGGGAGGCGTCCGGGGCGGACGCGGTCTGCTGCTGTGCTGCGGTGACCACGGAGGTCCTTTCGGAGGAGGTCGGTCGGGGAGGTCGGTCGGGGAGGTCGGTCGGGGGGAGGGGGAGGGACGGCCTGGACCGGCGGACGGGGCGGACCGGGCGGACCGGCCTGCCGAGCCGGGCCGGTCCGGGCCGGGGACGGGGCAGGCCCGGCCCGGCCGGGGGCGGGTCAGCCCTTCACGGCGCCCGCCATGATGCCGCTGACGATCTGCCGGCCGAAGACGATGAACATCACCAGCAGCGGCAGGGTGCCGAGGAGCGCGCCCGCCATGATCAGTGACTGGTCGCGGATGTAGCCGGCGCTGAGCTGGGTGAGGGCGACCGGGACCGTCGGGTTGGTCATGTCGAGCACCACGAACGGCCAGAAGAAGTCGTTCCAGGCGTGCACGAACGTGATCATGAACAGGACGGCCATCGCGGGACGGGCGACGGGCAGCACGATGCTCCAGAAGATCCGCAGCGAGTGCGCGCCGTCCACGCGGCCGGCCTCGACCAGTTCGTCGGGCAGCGCCTCCGCCAGGTACTGCCGCATGAAGAAGACGCCGACCGCGCTCACCAGGGTGGGGAAGATGACGGCGGGCAGGCGCTGGGACCAGCCCAGCTCCGACATCATCATGAACAGCGGTACGACGCCGAGCTGCGGCGGCACCATCATCGTGCCGATCACCAGCATCAGCAGGATGTTGCGGCCCTTGAACCGCAGTTTGGCGAAGGCGAATCCGGCGAGGGTCGCGAAGAACACCGTGGACAGGGCGATGACCCCGGCCACGATCGTGCTGTTGATCATCGCCTTGCCCATGGCCGCCTCGTCCCAGGCGCGGGCGAGGTTGTCGAAGAGGTTGGGGCCGGGCAGGAACGGCGGCGGGGTCTGGCTGACCCGGGTGTTGTCCGTGGAGGCCGCCACCATCGTCCAGTACAGCGGGAAGATCGACAGGACGGCCATGACGGCGAGCAGGACGTAGGTGAGCGGGCCCGCGTGGTGCTGGCGGCCGGCGCCCTGGCGCAGCAGCCGGCGGCCGCCCCGGGCGGGCGTCCGGCGCTCGGAGGTCCGGGCCGGGGTGTCCGTCCGGACCGGGAGGCTTTCTGTGGACATGGCAGCTCCTGGTCAGGACGTACGGGTGACGCGCAGGCGCCTGATCAGGCGCTGCACCACGAAGACGAGGACGAGCAGCAGGAACATCGCCCAGGCGACGGTCGCCGAGCGGCCCATCTGGTAGTTCTTCCAGCCCTCCTCGTACAGCAGCAGGCCCAGCGTCTGGTACTGGTTGTCCGCGCCGCCCGCCACACCGTTGGGGCCCTGGCCGAAGATCAGCGGCTCGCCGAAGAGCTGGGTGGCGCCGATCGTGGAGAGCACGATGGTGAAGACGATGGTGGAGCGGATGCCCGGCACGGTGACGTGGGTGAACTGCTTCCAGCGGGAGGCGCCGTCGATGGCCGCGGCCTCGTAGCGGTCGGCGGGGATCGCCTGCATGGCGGCCAGGTAGAGCAGCGCGTTGTAGCCGGTCCAGCGCCAGATGACGATCGTGGAGATGGCGATCTGGGCGGGCCACTTGTCGGCCTCCCAGTCCACCGGATCCAGACCGACCGCCCCGAGCGCCCAGTTGATCATGCCGAAGTCGCGTTCGAAGAGCATGGTGAACACGAGGGCTGCGGCGCCGACCGAGGTGGCGTACGGCACGAGCGAGGCGACGCGGAAGAACAGCGAGCCGCGCATCCGGTAGTTGAGCAGGTGGGCCAGGCCGAGCGCCATCAGCAGCTGCGGCACCGTGGAGATGACGCCGATGGTGATGGTGTTGCCCAGCGCGTTCCAGAAGCGGGAGTCGTTCCACAGCTCGACGTAGTTGTCGAACGCCACCCACTCCATGACGTCCAGGGTGGCGAGTTCCACCCGGTGCAGGGAGATCCAGGAGGTGTAGACGAGGGGGTAGAAGCTGAACGCGGCGAACACGACGAAGAACGGCGCGACGAACGCGTACGGGGCGCCCTTGACGTCGAGGCGGTGCAGCAGCGCGCCGCGGCGCCGGCCGGTGCCGTCGCCGCCCCGCTTCGCGGGCGGCCCGCCGCGGCCCTCGCCGAGCCGGGCGCTGGTGGTGGAGGTGGCCACCGGGTTTCCTTCCTGAGAGCGGGCGAGTGAGCCGGGGAGCCGGGCCCGCCGGGGGATGCGGCGGGCCCGGACGCGGCCTGGAGGCCGGGAGGCCTGAAGGACCTGGAACCGGACCCGAGGGGGCCGGGGGTGTGTCAGCCGACCGCCTTCTCGATGCGCTCCGCCGTGGTCTGCCACGCCTCGTCGCGCGCCGTGCCCTGCTGCTCGATCAGGGTCAGGCCCTGCGAGAAGATGTCCTTGATCGTGCCGTCCTTGCGGCCGAGGACCTGCTTGTCCGGGATCTCCTGGGCGGCGGCTCCGAAGATCTCGCCGATCGGCGCGTTGTCGAAGTACTCCGAGGTGACCTTCTTGACCTCGGGGCTCTCCAGCGCCTTCTGCGAGGAGGGGACGCTGCCCTGCTCGCGGAAGATGTGGGCCTGCTGTTCCGGCGCGGTCAGCCAGGCGACGAGCTTCTTGGCCTCCTCCTTCACCGGGCTCTGTTCCACGACGCCGAGGAAGGAGCCGCCCCAGTTGGCGCCCTTGGGGGCCTTGGCGACGTCCCACTTGCCCTTGTTGGCCTCGCCGGCCTTCTCCCCGATGTGGCCGAGCATCCAGGCGGGACAGACGGCGGTGGCGAAGGTGCCGTTGGCCAGACCGGGGTCCCAACCGGGCTGGAACTGGCGCAGCTTGGCGGTCAGCCCCGCCTCGGCGGCGTCGGCGGCGAGGTTCCAGGCCTCCTTGACGGCCGGGTTCTTGTCGTAGATCAGCTCGCCGTCGGCGTTGTAGTACTGCTCCGGATAGCCGTAGACCATGGCGTTGAACAGGCCGCTGGCCGCGTCCATGTACGCCACGTCGCCGCCCTTGAAGTCCTTCTCGAAGGTGCGGCCGACCTCGACGTACTTCTTCCAGTCGCCCTCCCACAGCTTGGCGACCTCGTCGCGGTCGGTGGGCAGGCCGGCCTGCTCGAAGTAGTCCTTGCGGTAGCAGACGGCCATCGGGCCGATGTCCGTGCCGAGGCCCAGCACCTTGCCGTCCTCGGTGGTGATCTGGGACTGCTTCCACGGCAGGAAGTGGTCGGTGCCCGCGACGTCGGAGAAGTCCGCGAACCTGCCGGCCTGGGTGTCGACGATCTCCTTGGCGCGGCCGATCTCGATGCCCTGGATGTCCTTCAGGCCCTTGCCGGCGGCGAGCCTGGTCTGGAGCGCCGTGTAGTAGGTCTGCTCGTCGCCGGCTATCTCGGCCTTGATGTCGACGTCCGGGTTCTCCTTCTCGTACTGCTCCAGGAGGCCGGTCTCCTCGAAGCCCATCACCCCGTACATGCCCATGGTGATGACGACCTTGCCGTCCTTCTTGCCGCCGCCGGTCACCGAGTCGTCGCTGCCGCTGCAGCCGGCGAGGAGCGTGAGCGCGCCGGCGGCCGCGAGGGCCGTGACCGTTCTGGCACGCGTTGACCTGTGAACAGTTGCCATGGGAGTTCCTCCAAGCGACGGCGCTGACGCACCGGAGCGACGGGCGGCCCGAGAACTACTCGATGTGACGATCACATGGTGGGTACGTTCCCAACGACGGGTGGGAACGTGCCCACTGGACGTCTGAAGACTTATGGCAGCGGTCCGCCATGTCAATGACTTGAAAACAATTCGTCACTCGGAGGCGGCGTAGGGCGTTCGTTCCATGCCATGGGGACGGTGCGGCCCGCGCCGCCGGGTCTGCCACAATTGCCGCTGGTCACGTCCGCGGCCGAGGCCGGCGCGGTTGCCGCCGGGAGGAGCACATGACAGGGAACCGCCGCCCCACGATCAAGACAGTCGCCGCGCGCGCCGGAGTGGGCCGGACGACGGTCTCCCGCGTGATCAACGGCTCCGAACTCGTCAGCGCCGACGCGCGCGCCAGGGTCCTGGCGGCGATCAAGGAGCTGGACTACGTGCCCAACTCCGTGGCCCGGGGTCTGGTCACCAACCGCACCAACGCGGTGGCCCTGGTGATCCCGGAGTCCGAGAGCCGGCTCGGCTCGGAGCCCTTCTTCGCCGCCCTGATCCGCGGCGTGAGCGGGGCGCTGTCCGAGACCCGGACGCAGCTCCAGCTGATGCTCGTCCGCGACCAGGCCGAGCGGGACCAGCTGACCGCGTCGGTGGCGACCCGCCGGGTCGACGGGGTGCTGCTGGTCTCGGTCCACGCCGACGACCAACTGCCGGGCATGCTGGAGAAGATGGGCCTGCCCACGGTCCTCGCCGGCCGCCGCGACGAGCGGGAGCGGCTGAGCCACGTCACCTCCGACAACGCGGGGGGTGCGGCCGCCGCCGTCCGGCACCTGCTGGAGCGGGGCAGGCGCCGGATCGCGACGATCACCGGGCCGCTGGACATGGACGTCGGCCGCAGCCGCCTCGCGGGCTGGCGGGACGCCCACCGGGACGCCGGGGCGCCGGCCGACGAAACCCTGGTGGAGGTGGGAGACTTCACGGAGGAGGGCGGACGCCGGGCGATGCGTTCGCTTCTTGAACGCGCACCGGATCTCGACGCCGTCTTCGCCGCGTCCGACCTGATGGCGGTCAGCGCGCTGGCCGAACTGCGGCGGCGGGGACGGCGGGTGCCGGACGATGTCGCCGTCGTCGGCTTCGAGGACTCCGTCCTCGCCCGCCACACCCATCCCCCGCTGACCACCGTGCGCCAGCCCGTCGAGGAACTGGGCCGCGCGATGGCCCGGCTGCTGCTGGACCAGATCACCGAGGACACACCGTCCCCGCAGAAACTGGTGCTTCCTACGGAGCTGGTGGTGCGGGAGTCGTCCTAGTCGGGAGTGCGCGGGGCCATTGGCCTCGTAGCAGCCGGGCCCGTCGATACACGGTCTCGGTCAACAGCTCCTGCATCGGGACCGCTCCGGCTCACCAATCGACGTGTGTGCCGATCCACTTGGTCAGGCCGGCGGCGTCGTCGGGCGAGGGGAGTTCGGGGCCGCAGGTGAGGGGGGTGCAGGAGAGCTGGAGGTGGGTGAGGTAGCCGTAGGGGCCGTTGTCGGGTGCGGGGCCGAGGATCAGGGCGTGGGTGGGGGTGCGCCAGATGCGGTGGGTCAGTGCGGGGCCGTTGGCCAGGGTGTCCGACGACTTCACGATCCGCTCGGGGGCGGTGCCGAGGTGTTCGGTCACCGCGCGTTCCGCCTGGGCGAGCACGGCCTCGCAGTCCTGGTCGGTGCTCGGCCTGCGGCCGGTCCAGCCGGGCAACCGCTGCCAGGCGTCCATGAGTCCGTACAGCCATCGCTCGTTGTCCAGGCCGTCCTCCTCCGGATCGACCGGGTACAGCTCACCGAAGACCAGGAACTGCCGGGCGTCGGGCTGCCCGAACGGGCTGAGGGCGTCCGTGCAGAGCACGTGCCCGTACCCGGTGAGGAAGGAGTCGCAGACCAGTTCGTGCTGTGGGCTCCACCCGCGCCGGTCCAGCTCCGCGTCGAGGGCGTCCTCGTCGTCCGGGATGTGCGGTACGGCGGGGAGGGCCACGAACTCGGCGACCGCCTCAGTGGTCAACGGCCGGTGGGCCAGCGCGTGAACGGGGATCGGCATGGTGATCACTCTAGTCGGACCCGGGTAGGCTGCCCGTCCGCATGATCTTGACTTGTCGGGGTCGGGGTCGGGAGTCAGTGGTCCGGGCAGGGGACGCGGGGTCCCGCACCGTCACACGGGGAGGCCGACACATGAGTACGCCGTCATCGCGCCGTGCGGCGGAGCGGACCGGTGGGTCCTCCGTGCGGATCGGCGCGCTGGTGCCGCTGACGCGGCCCGGCTGGGTCGAGGCCGGTCGGCACCTGCTCGCGGGGATGGAGTCGGCCGTCCGTGACGTCAATGACGGCGGGGGGATCGCCGGGAGGCCGCTGGAGCTGGTGGTGCGCGACAGCGCGGCCGATCCGCAAAGGGCCGCTGCGGCCGTGGAGGAACTGGCCGGTCTGGGCGTGGCCGCCCTGGCGGGTGAGTACCACAGTGTCGTCGCTCGCACCGCCGCCGCCCGAGCTGACGACCTCGGCCTGCCGTACCTGTGCTCCTCGGCGGTGCTCGACGCGCTCACCGACGAGCCCACGGAGTGGGTCGCACGCCTGTGCCCGCCACAGTCCCGTGGCTGGCGGATCTACGCGGACTTCCTCCTCGGCGCGGGGCACCGGCACGTTGCCGTAGCGGCGCAGCCGAGTGTCTACTGGGCCGCCGGGACCCGCATTCTGCGCGACCACCTCGCTCCGCGCGGCGGCACCGTCACCGAGCTCGACATGACTGCGCTCATCCCGGCGACCGTGTGCGACGCGCTCGCGGGCGGTCGCGCGACGGTGCTCCTGCTGCTGGTCGGCCATCCGGATCCCGCGGTGCCGATCGTGCGGTCGGTCCGCCGGGACCGGCGCCTGTCCGAGGTCCTGATCGGTGCTCCGGCCGGGCAGCCGGAGTTCGGTGAATGGGCGGCGGCGCTGGGCGGTGACGGCGCGGCGGTCCCGTTCCTGCGGTATCTGCCCGGGCATCTCACGCCCCTCGGTGCACGGGTGGGCACCGTCCTGCGCGAACGGCTGGGCCGCCGGCCCTCGTTCGTCGCCCACGAGGGCTACGACACGATCGCCGTCCTCGGCGAGGTGCTGCGGTCCCACGGCGTGGAGCGGGCGGGCGTGGCCGCAGCCTGGCCGCGTGTCACGGTCGACGGCACCCGGGGCAGGATCCGGTTCTCCCGGATGCCGGGCATCGGCGTGTGGCAGTGGGCTTCGGCGCCGGTGCAGGTCGTCGACCGGGATCCGGCGGATCCCGGTCGCTTCCGGGTCCTTCACGCCGGCTGAGACCGCTGCCGCCGACCGGGTGGGCGTTGCCGCGGGTGCGTCGGAGGCGGCTCGGCAGCTCTCTGATCGCCGCGAGGAGGGCAGCCGCTGCCCGGGGGCCGCCGTGCCGGGTCGCCCGCTTCCGTGTCGAGCGCACGGCTTCCGCGCCGGCCGCACGGCTTCAGCGCCCGGCCCGCGTGGCTACGGCGCCCGGCCCGTCCCCGACGTGCCGAGCCCCCGGGCGGCGCGAGCGCGCCCGGTTGGGTCGCCCACACGCCCCTCTGTGACGCCGTCCGTCCCATCACGGCCGGCGGCCGCGTCGGTCACCGTCGGTAGTGGGTCGGTTATGCCATGTTGGGGGTGCTTTCCGTGCTCATGTGAACGGGCGTCGGTTCGGCGCCGATGAACGGGGTTTGCGGGGGTGTTGCAGGACACCGACCGTGCCACGGGGCTGCGTTGCGAGGACGAGGCCTACCGGCACGCCTTGGCGCGGTTCCTCGCCGGCAGCGACGAGAAGGACCAGACGCACGTCTACCTGGACGACGTGGTGCGCCGGCTGCCCGCCCGGCGCGTGCTGCTCGACGTCGGGCCCGCCGACGGGACCACGACGAGCCATCTGAGCCCGCGCTTCGAGCGCACGGTGTGCGTCGAGCCCAGCGAACCGATGCGGCGCGCACTGGGTCGAGCCGGGCGGCACCTTCCTGATCGTCCTTCAGAATCCGGACAACGCCTGCATGCGGATGGTGCGGCACTTCACCGGCAGCCACTTCGACCTGAGGGACCTGGCCGACGAGCTCACCGCGGCGGACGAGGGCCTGGCCGGCTCCCTCTTCCTCGACTCCGTCCCCGCCCGCTACACGAGCGGCGACCTGGACGAGGCCGTCGCCGTCACCGGCTTCCACCTCGGTGTCGCCGCCTGCCAGCCGTACGCGCAGGCTCCGCCGCAGGAGGCGGTCGCCGATTACGTCCGCCGTGAGTTCGCCGATCCGGCGGGCGGTTTCTGCATGCCGCACGATCAGGACGTACTGCGCATTCACCGGCCGCGCGCGTAGGAAACGGCGGGCGGTTACTACCGTCCCCTGCGACCCACCGGCTGGGCGGGTGCCGGTGCGGCCCTCAGTGGCGGCGCGGTGTGGGGAGCAGGGTCACGCGGGCGGCGGGCGGCAGGGCGAGGCCGAGGCGGGGGCGCGGGTCCCCGGTGACGTGGATGTCGTACCCGGCTCAGTACGGCGGGCTGGAACCCGCGGAGCCGGTGGATGAGGTACGGGCAGATGGCCAGCGTGCTGCCGGGCGGTACGGGCACACCACCCACCTCGTCGGCCTCCTCGCGGACCCGGGCCGCGGCGTCCGGATACCGGGACAGGAGCACCCAGGCCCAGGTGAGCGTGAGGGCGCTGGGCTCCGTGCCGGCGACGCTGTGCGCGGTCGGCCGGGTCCCGCACCGCTTCGGCGACCGAACGGGCGATCCCCTCCCCCGCCTGCCGCAGATACGGTCCCGCCATGGCGTCGCGCAGGATGTCCCGGCCGGCGAGGCCGTGTGTGCGTTCATCGAAACGCCGCTTCCGCCTTCGGTCTCCGGACCGGGGCCACACACTTGTCCCGCCACCAGCCCGGCCGCCAGCGCTCCACCGGCGTGTAGCGGGGAGCGCGGAAGCACGGCCGTTCACTTCTTCCGTGCGGTGACGAGGGCGAAGGAGAGGAACGCTCCGCCGTCCGCGGTGAGCATGTCGATGACGGGCTGGTTCCTGCTCAGGCCGTCCGGATGGTGCGCGGCTCCCGCCCGCGCCCACAGCAGCCAGTCCCGCCAGGCGTCCGGCTGCAACCGCGCGGAGGTCACCTCGACCAGCTCGGTGATCGCCCAGTGGAAGCGCCACCACTGCGCCGTGTGCCAGGCGATCACCTCCCAGCCCACGGCCTTCTTGATGTGCGGCGGGATGGCTCCGAGGTCACGGACCTCGCGTGTCATGGCCGGCGTCGCCATGCCCAGCTGTCCGCCGGGGCGCAGGAAACGGACCAGGTAGGGCAGGTAACCGTCCGCCGTGCCGAAGTACTCGAACGCGTCCACACTGACGATCGCGTCGAAGCTCTCCTCCTCGAACGGCAGGGCGTGCGCCTCGGCGCGGACGGCCCGCACCCGGTCGCCGACACCCGCCTGTGCGAAGACGGCCGCCGCCTCCTCCGGAGCCACCCACAGGTCGGCCGCGACGACCTCGGCGCCGTATTCGCGGGCCAGGAACACCGAGGTGGCGCCCTTGCCGGAGCCGAGGTCGAGGATGCGCATGCCCGGGCGCAGATCGAGGTCCCGTGCGAGGTCCTCCAGCAGCCACAACGGGTTCGGTCCCATGTCGAGGTCGAGCAGCCAGGCGGGGTCGTAGCCGGAGGAGCGCGGATAGCGGTCCGGGCGGATGAGGTCGCTCAGGTCGGTCACGGGTACGCACCCAAGCCGATCACCCAGCGCGGGGCAACCCGTTTTCGTGAGGGGTGATCCGGGCGTGTTCCGTACCCTGGCGGCATGCGCATGCGCCCCACACTGAACTGGACGCCCACCGAGGACCTTCCGCCGGGCACCACGGATCCCGGGCCGGTCGCCGACGCGCTGCGCACCGGCGGGGTGCTGGTGCTCAGCGGGGCGGGGATCTCCACGGAGTCGGGCATCCCCGACTACCGGGGGGAGGGCGGGAGCCTGAGCCGGCACACGCCGATGACGTACCAGGACTTCACCGGCAGCGCCCGGGCGAGGCGGCGTTACTGGGCGCGCAGCCACCTCGGCTGGCGTACCTTCGGCAGGGCCCTGCCCAACGCCGGGCACCGGGCGGTCGCGGCGTTCGGGCGGCACGGGCTGCTCTCGGGGGTGATCACCCAGAACGTCGACGGCCTGCACCAGGCGGCCGGCAGCGCGGACGTCGTGGAACTGCACGGAAGCCTGGCCCGCGTCGTCTGTCTGTCCTGCGGTGCCGTCAGCCCGCGCCGGGAACTCGCGCGGCGGCTGGAGGAGGCCAATGCGGGGTTCGAGCCGGTGGCCGCCGGGATCAATCCGGACGGTGACGCGGACCTCACGGACGAACAGGTCGCGGACTTTTGCGTCGTGCCCTGCGCGCTGTGCGGCGGCGTCCTCAAGCCGGACGTGGTGTTCTTCGGCGAGACCGTGCCACCGCAGCGGGTGGAGCACTGCCGCCGACTGGTCCGTGAGGCCACCTCGCTCCTCGTCCTCGGCTCCTCGCTGACGGTGATGTCCGGGCTGCGGTTCGTCCGCCAGGCGGCCGAGGAGGGCAAGCCGGTACTGATCGTCAACCGGGACCCGACACGAGGTGACCGGCACGCCCTCGTCCGCGTCGCCCTTCCCCTGGGACGGGCCCTCACCACCGTGGCCGACCGGCTGGGTGTCCCCGTCGACGCGGGACCGGGCGCGGCCGGCGGCTGAGTCGTGGTCGGCGGCTGAGCGGCGGCTGCCGGCCGAGTCGTGGTCGATGAGCCGTGCGCGTGCGCGCCCTGCGGTCCTCGGCTCCGCCCGCCGACGGCAGAGGTCCGTCGGAACCGGTCAGTTTTCGAGAAGCACCGGCGATCCGGCCGCGCCTAGGGTCGAGGACATGAACTCCCTCGACTCCGTCATCCTCGAGGTGGCCGACACCGAGTCCGCCACGCGTTTCTACTCGTCCGCCTTCGGACTGGACCCGTCACTGGTGCGCCTGCGCGCATCACAGGCCCCCACGAGCGGGTTCCGGGGATTCACCCTGTCGCTCGTGGTCTCCCAGCCGGGGAACGTCGACGCGCTCGTCGCCGCCGCGCGGGACGCGGGCGCGACCGTACTGAAGCCCGCCGCGAAGTCCCTGTGGGGTTACGGCGGTGCCGTCCAGGCCCCCGACGGCACGATCTGGCAGATCGCGACCTCGGCGAAGAAGGACAGCGGCCCCGTCACCCGGGACGTCGACGAGGTGGTGCTGCTGCTCGGCGTCGAGGACGTGAAGGCCTGCAAGCGGTTCTACGTAGGGCAGGGCATGACCGCGGCGAAGAGCTTCGGCGGCAAGTACGTCGAGTTCGCCTCCGGACCCGGCGGCCGCGTGAAGCTGTCCCTGTACAAGCGCCGGGCCCTGGCCAAGGTGGCGGGTGTCCCCGCCGAGGGCACCGGATCGCACCGCATCGTGCTCACCGGTGGCACCGCGCCGTTCAGCGACCCGGACGGGTTCGTGTGGGAGTCCAGCGCGCCGGTGACCTCGGCCGCCTGAGCCGGGGCGACCTGCGGGCCGCTTTCCTCGGACGACGCCGACCGCCTCAGCCGGCGCCGCCTTCGCGGTGTGCTTCCTGCTGTCCCACTCCGGCCAGGGCCCGGCGTCCGGACACCAGGCGCATGAACAGCAGCCCTTGAGGTCCGACCACTTCGCACGACCTCGGGCGATGGCCGCGGAAGGGCTGGGTGTCGTCCGTGATCACGGCCTCGCGGCCGTCATTCGCCTGCTCGTCGGCCATGGGAATCTCCGCCCGGATCGGTCGAGCGCCCGGCGCGCTCAGGACCTGGCGCGGACGATGTCGATGTTGCCGAAGCGAGTGCGGGCGCGGATCTTGACGGTGTCCTCGGACTCCCCCGGCGCCTCGGACGCGGTGAGCGCGTTGCGCACCTGGCCGGAGCCGGAGCTGACGTCCAGCCAGGCGGCGGTGCCCTCGCGGACGCCGACCTCGATCGCGCCGTAGGAGGTCTCCAGCTGCACGGTGCCGCGGGCCACGTCGCGCACCCGCAGGGTGCCGTGAGCGGTGGTGGCGGTGACCGAGTCCTCGGCACGCCGGACCTCGATGTCCCCGTTGGCGCCGCTCACCCGCAGTTCGCCGGTCACGGCGTCGATGGTGGTGGTGCCGTGGGAGTTCTTCAGCACGGCGGGGCCGTCGAGGAGGCCGGCGCGCATGCTGCCGGAGCTGGTGGTGATCTCGGCCGCGCCCTCGACCTGTTCGACGGTGATGGAGCCGTGCGAGGCGATGAGGTCGAGCGGGCCGGTGGTGTCGAGGCGGACGTCGCCGGACGAGGTCTTCACGCGGGTCTCGCCGAGCCGGCCCTCGCCGAGGACCTGGGTCCACGCGCCGGACATGTCGACGCGCGAGCCCGCCGGCAGGTCGATCGTGACGTCGACGACTCCGCTGCGGCCGAGCAGATGGGCCTTGGGGGTCCTGACGGTCAGTACGCCGCCCGCGTACCGCACCTCGGTCTGGTCGGCCGCCCGGACGTCCAGGTCCTTCTTCGGGTCGCGCGGCCGCACGTCCACGACGGTGTCGGTGCGGTCGCCCGCGGTGAACTGGATGGAGCCGGCCTCCACATGGGCCGTCACAGAGATCGCTTCCGGGGTGTCGAAAGAAGGCATGGCTGTCCCGTCCTCGTGAGTCATCGGGTCGTCCCCGCCGGTGGGACGTGGTGGGGTGGAAACGGGCGGCGGGTGTGGTGCGGGTGCCGCAGTGGTGCGGTGTGGTGCGGGTGCCGCTGTGGCGCGGGTGCGGGTGCGGGTACTGTCAGCGCACCCAGCCGGTGAAGTTCTGGCCGACGTGCTGGGCCTTGTGGACCTTCTGGGTCGTGCGCGGGCGCGGTCCGCCGTCGACCGCGGCCGAGACGGCCCGCACCAGCCACGCGTTGACCGACAGGCCCTCGCGGCTCGCGGCCTCCTCGACACGCGTCTTGAGGTGGGCCGGCAGCCGCAGGTTGACGCGGGCGGTGCCCCCCTCGTCACCGTCGGCGACGGCGGGCGCCTGGAGCGTTTCGACGGGCTCCGTCTCCCCCGCTTCCACGGGGCCGCCGTCGGCGGGGGGCAGGGTCACCACGAACTCGGGGTCTAGCCCGCGCAGCCGTACGTCGACCGAGCCGGGGGCGAGTTCGCGAGTGATCTCGTCCATCGCGGCGGACAGCACGTGGAGCATGGTGAGGCGGGTCGCCGACTCCAGCGGAGCCGTGAGCCGCTCGGCCAGCTCACGTGCGTCGCCCCCGCCGGCTTCGGCGGCCACCGCGAGTTCACGGCGGATGGTGTCGACATACGGGGTGAGGTCCATGACGCCATCATGGCACCATCATGGCGCCACACGCAAGACCGACCGGCACACCCGGATGCCAACCGCGACGCCAACACCTCCAGCTCCACCTGTGATAACACCGCATCGACACTCGCGCCATGCGCCCACCACCGTCTGACCCGTCGGCGCCTCATGGCGCCACCCGACGCCACCCCGACACCACACAGACGCCAGACGGATGTCACAGGGCATCACACCCGCTGCTCGACAGCCACCTCCTCCGCATCGCTAGGCTGCCGTGTCATGACCATGGGACACCGCAGGCTCGGGAAAGCCGTCGTCGCTCTGTTCGTCATCGCCGCCGTGGGAACCGGCTGCTCGGCCGACTCGGGTCAAGGCGGCGAGGACTCGAAGCTCTCGCGAACTTTGTCCTCCCTGGCCGCCGAGAGCGTCGGCGAGAAGTCGGTGACGTACCTGGACATGGCTCGGGTGCGGGAACTCGCCGAGGACGGCGGGAAGCGGTTCTCGGCGGTGGAGCTGCCGGCCAGTGCCCTGATCACCGGGTATGAGGCGGGTCCGTGGGGAGGGCAGCTGAAGCGGGACCAGATCGACACCGCGGTCGACTCGGAGGTCGCGGGTCACTGGGAGGGCAGGTTCGACGCGGCGGCGATCACCGGAGCGCTGAAGTCGAACGGATACGAGCGGAAGGAGGAGTTCTGGAGGGACGCGGAGGGCTCGAAGCCGTCCCTGAAGGTCTCGGACGACGAGATCTCCTACTCCCACGAGGGCACCGACCCCATGGCGGCCGTCCATCCGGACGAGGGCGCCTCGCTGGCGGACGAGGCGGAGTACCGGCGCGCCGCGGAGTGCCTGGGTGACGTGTACCGCGCCGACTTCGCCGGGCTGAGGCCCGACGAGCCGACGCGGCTCTCCGTCCTCGGCCAGCAGGCGTCCTCCGCCTCCGAGAACACCGAGATCCTGTGCGCCGTGGTCAAGGACAAGGCGACCGCCGAACGGGTCGCGGCCGAGCTGAGGTCGGTCGTACGGGAGGAGGCACCGCGGTTCGACGGCACGAAGGTCACGGTGGAGAACGGCGAACAGCCCTACGTACGAGCCGTCGTGCCCGACAAGGCGTCACAACGACCGGGCCGGCTGGCCACCACCGACACGCAGCTGTGGATGGCCGCCAACGGCGCCTAGAGGGTGTCGTCGGCGGTGGGCTCGATGGTCGTCGTGACGGGTGTGCCGAGTTCGATGGTGCGGCTGACCGTGCAGAGGCGGTCGTGGGACGTCCTGACCGCTCGGGGGAGGATCGCGCGGGCGCGGTCGGCGGGCTCGCCGTCGGGGAAGGCGACGGTGAAGGTGACGTTGAGGTCGGTCAGGCGGTTGCCCTGCTCGTCGCTGATCTTGTCGCCGGTGACCGAGACCGAGAACCGGGTCGGCTCGGCGTGGCGGCTGGTGGCGACGTCGACGTCGGCCGCCGTGCAGCCGCCGATCGCGGCGAGGAGCAGTTCGACCGGGGTGAACTCGGTGCTGTGGCCGTCGTCGGAGGCCGTACCGAAGCGGAGGGTGCCGCCGCGGGTGTTGGTGGCGACGAAGTGGCCGGTGCCGGTCCGCTCGATGACGACGGAACGCTGGGAGTCTTCGGTCATGGGTCGACAGTACGCGGACGCGCGGGCCCCTCGCTCGTCGCGTCGCGCGATCGTGCCGGCGGCGAACGGACGCGCCGCCGGCACCACCCGGGTTACGGCAGTCGCACGAACGGCGACAGGAAGGCACGGGCGCCCGGGGTGTCCAGGCGGTACGTGACGTTGGTGGCGTAGCACGGGCCGTCGCCGGTGATGGTGGTGGACGCGAGGATGCGCTTGCCGTCGATGACGGCGAAGTTCGGGCCGCCCGAATCGCCGTAGCAGGCACCGCCGTTGCCCTGCGGGGCGGTCATGGCGAGGCGGACCCAGGCGTCGTTGAGGGCGTCGAAGGACACGGGTGCCTTCATGCGGACGCCGCCGCCCGGGTGGGTGTGGCCGCCGGGTCCGCGCTCGGCCTCCTGGGTGCCGTAGCCGGCGACGGTCCAGTCGGCCGAGTCGAGCTGCCGCGGTCCCAGGGCGTCGAGCCGGCCCGCGGTCGGCAGGGTGGCCGGGGTGAAGGACCAGCGGGCCTTCATCTTCGCGGCGGGGACCTCGACGACCGCGATGTCGTGGGTGTCGGAGGCCGGGCCCGGGTAGCCGGGGTGGTTGTGGGCGGTGCCCTGGACGGCGACGGCGCTCGCCTGGGCCGCCGGGTCGCCGGGGTACTTCCTGGCGGCGGCGTCCAGTCCGGCCTGGACGTCCTGGTCGAGCGAGACGTGGAACCGTACGTTGTCCGGCCAGTCCGTGGTGCAGTGCGCGGCGGTCAGGAAGGTGTCGGCGTCGATCATCGTGCCGGAGCAGACCCAGTCGACGCGGTCCGGGGTGGCCGGGTCGCCGTCGTGGTCCCAGGTGGCACGAGCGCGCCGACCTCGGTGCGCTCGGGGGCGGGCGCCGCGTTGTAGGAGTTGATCGCGGACGAGGGGGACACGAGGGCGAGCACGGTGGCGCAGGCGGCCACGGTGACGGCGGTGGCGCGTATGGCGGTCAAGAAGAACCCCTTCGCTGGGTTTGATCGGGTGTTCCTCCTGTGGGGGTGGGTGCATCGAAGCGCCTGTGATCGTCTGCGGCAAGAGGCGCGGTGGATGGCGGGCGCTGCAGGGTGGCTGGGAGGACCGGACGAATCGGGGTCGGGATCCCGGTGCCTTCCTTCGAAGGTGGGGGTGGGGCGTATCGGGCGGCGGGTGCTGCCGGCGAGGATGCTCACCGTGGCCGGTGACGAGGATCTGACTTCCGTGCGGGCGGAGCATTCGGTCCGCGCCGCATTCTCCGTTCATCCCACGCGCTCGGCGTTCTGGGTGTTCGGGGCCGGAGCCGGCGTCGGTCTGCTGGGCGGGATGATCGGTCTGGGTGGCGCGGAGTTCCGCCTGCCGCTGCTGATCGGGCTGTTCGGGTTCGCCGCGCTCTCGGCGGTGATCCTCAACAAGGCGATGAGCCTGGTCGTGGTCCTGGTGGCGCTGCCCGCCCGGCTGGCCGCCGTACCGGCCTCCGAGGTGGCCGCGCGGTGGCCGGTCGTCGTCAACCTGCTGGCCGGGAGCCTGCTGGGAGCGTGGGCGGGGGCGGCCTGGGCGGTCCGTATGCGCGGCTCCACGCTCCACCGGGTGCTGGCGGCGCTGATGGTGCTGATGGCCGCCGCGCTGGTCGTCACGCACACCACCACCGTGGGGACGCTCGGGCTGCCGGTGTGGGCCGGGGTGCCGTGCGGGGTGCTGGCGGGGTTCGGGATCGGGGTCGTCGCCGCGATCATGGGCGTGGCCGGCGGCGAGCTGCTGATCCCGACGATCGTGCTGCTGTTCGCGGTGGACATCCGGACGGCGGGCAGTCTGTCCCTGCTGGTGTCGTTGCCGACCATGCTGGTGGCCTTCGCCCGCTACAGCCGTGACGGCAGCTTCGCGGTGCTGGGCGCGCATGCCCGCTTCGGCGTCGTCATGGCCGCGGGGTCGGTCGCGGGCGCGGTGCTGGGCGGGCTGCTCCTCGGGGTGTTCCCGGACCTGGTGCTGATCCCGGCGCTCGCCGTCGTACTGCTGGTCTCCGCGCTCAAGCTGGCCCGGCACGGCTGAGCCGGGCCGGGCGGGTGGCTCGGCGCGCGGAGTGCCACTGCCGTCGCTAGAATCGCAGAATTTGATACGGCAACGACAATTGGTGCTTATCCGTCATTCGTAGCAGTCTTCATGCATAGCTCATCCCTAGCAGTCTTCTTGGCAGGAAGAGGGCAGCTCTCGTGCCCGCCCACTGCCCTGGCCGGAGTGATCGATGTCCCGCAGGCACCCGACCGACGACGGTGACGAGCTGCTCGCCAGGCTCGGAGCGCTGACCGCGCAGGCCCGGGAGCGGGCGGAGCTCCAGCGGTCGCGGGTCGAGCTGGCCGTCGCCCTCCAGCAGGGCATGCTCCCGGCCAGTCTGCCGCTGGTGCCCGGTTTCCAGCTGGCCGTCGAGTACCAGCCCGCCCACCACGGTCTCAGCGTGGGCGGGGACTGGTACGACGCGTTCACGATGCCCGACGGCTGTATCGGGCTGTCCATCGGTGACGTACAGGGTCACAACATCGAGGCGGCCGCCTTCATGGGGCAGGTACGGGTCGGTCTGCGCGCCCTCGCCTCCGTCACGAGCCACCCGGGGGAACTGCTCGCCCGGACGAACGACCTGCTGCTCGCCCTCGGCACCGATCTCTTCGCCACCTGCACGTTCGTCCGTCTCGACCCGTCCACCGGGGTGCTGGAGAGCGCGCGGGCCGGGCACATACCGTGCCTGTGGGCCACGGCCGACGGCCGGTCCGGGCTCGCCGACGACACGGGCGGGCCGCCCCTGGGGGTGGCTCCGGAGATGGAGTACCCGGTGACCGTGCACCGCCTCTCGGCGGGTGACGTGTTCGTCCTGGTCACCGACGGGGTGGTGGAGGGACCGGCGCTGAACGTGGACGAAGGGCTCGACCAGGTGGTGCGGCTGGCGGGCGTCGCCGCCGTCGCCGGGATGGAGGCGACCTCGCTGGCGAACGCGGTGATCAGGGGGGCGGAGCGGGTGGGGCACGCGGACGACGCCGCCGTGCTGGTGATCGGCCGGGACAAGTCCGCACCCCCGCCGTAGGCGGCAGGCGGCAGGCGGCAGGCAGTAAGCCGTAGGCCGTGGCCGCGACGCGCCCCGCCCCTGGCCCTCACCCCGGGCCCCCGGTCCTGGCCCCCGGTCCTGGTTCAGCCTAAGGGCGGTCCGCGGGCCCCGCCGCCTCGCCGAACGGCCGGTACCGGTGTGTGATGGCACCTGTGGTGCGTACCCCGGACCGGCGCCAAGCGGTCGTCTACTGCGTGCAGACACTGGCCGTCGCCGCCTGCTACTACGCGGCGGGACGGCTCGGACTGCTGCGCCAGCTCGTCGTCGGGGACGCGGTCTTCACCCCCATCTGGCCGCCCACCGGCGTCGCGGTGGCCGCCCTGTTCATCTTCGGTCTGCGCTGCTGGCCGGGCATCGCGCTCGGAGCGCTGCTCGTCGTTCTGTCGCTGACCTCCTCACTGCGCCTGGCCGCGCTCGGCAACATCGCCGGGAACACCCTCGCCCCGGTCTGCGCCTTCCTCATGCTGCGCAAGGTGGGCTTCCGGACCGCCCTGAGCCGGTTACGGGACGGCGTCGCCCTGGTCTTCCTCGGGGCGCTGGCGGCCATGCTGATCAGCTCCACGGTGGGAGTCGGCATCCTGGTCGCCACCGGCAAACTGGACTGGGGCGGCTTCTGGCCGGTCTGGCTGGCGTGGTGGGTGGGCGACGCCATGGGGGTACTGCTCGTCACCCCGGCGCTGCTCCTGCTGAGCGAGGCGCGCCCGGCGCCCGATCCGGGGCGCTGGAAGGAGGCGGTGCTCCTCGTCGTCGCCGCGTGCGCGATCATCCCGCTGGCCACGCACAGCAGGCTGAGCCTGCTCTACCTCATCTACCCGCTGCTGATCTGGGCGGCCCTGCGGTTCCAGCTGGCGGGCAGTGTGCTGTGCGCGCTGGTCGCCTCCGTGCTGGCCACGGTCGCGGCCACCGACGGCAGCGGCCCGTTCGCGGAGCTGACCCGCACCGAGGTGATGATCAAACTTCAGGTGTTCAACGGGTCGATGGCCCTGACCGCCCTGCTGCTGTCGGCCGTGATCACCGAGCAGCACAACACCCGGCGCTCGGTGGAGCTGGCCTGCCAGGAGCTGGTCGAAGTCCTCGAGCACCTGACCGCGGGCGAGGCACCGCCCGACCGGCCTCCGCCCCCGCCCCTGCCTCCGCCCCTGCTTCCGCCCCCGGCGGGCGGTGACGGCCCGCCGGGGCAGGGTGAGGGCCGTCGGGGACGGCCCGGCAGCGCGTGAAGCGCCGCGTCCGGCGTGGCCACTCCCCCGCACTTTGAGGGATTGGCGGGCGGCGCGCGCGGGCAGGGGGCCCGGCAGTACGCGCATGAGCACGCCCACCTTCCCCCACAGGAGGCCGACCTTGCACGCACGCACCTTCGCTCCCGTCCTCACCGCCGCCCTCGCGGTGGGCCTGGCCGGCGCCGGCCAGGCCCACGCCGCACCGGCGGACCCGGACCACCGGATCCGCGCGGCCCGCGTCCTCACCTACGACGCGAGCGCGTCGGCCGAGTTCCGCGCCGCCGTCGATCGCGGCGCGGCGATCTGGAACGAGAGCGTGGACAACGTCGAGCTGCGCCCGGCGGCGGCCGGCCAGCGCGCCAACATACGGATACTCGCCGACAACGGCTGGCCCCGGGCCCTGACCACCTCGCTCGGCAACGGCACCGTCTACATCGGCCGGCAGGCCGTCAACCAGGGCTACGACACGATCCGCATCTCGGCCCACGAACTCGGCCACATACTGGGCCTGCCGGACCGCAAGCCCGGCCCCTGCTCCAGCCTGATGTCGGGTTCCAGCGCCGGCGTGTCCTGCACGAACCCGTACCCCAACACCGCCGAGCGAGCGGAGGTCGAGGACAACTTCGGTGTGAAGGCCGCGCGACCGCAGGCGGGCGTCTCGCGCCAAGCGGTAGTGGTGAACTGATGAACTGGTGAACTGAGGCAAGGCGTGGGGGCGGACCGTCCGCCTCCACGCACACCACCGTTGAGCTCCCACCCGCACACACATGATCGAGAACGTGACGGCGGCGGCGGCAGTGACGCACGAGGAGAACGGCGAGCGTGGTGGCGGAGGCGGTGGTGACCGCGTTGCGGGCGCTGGCCGAGCGAAGGCCCGACGAGGTCACGCTGCTGGACGGCCTCGCCGACGCCGAGCTGGACGGCTGGCCGGTGCGGGTGCCGGAGGCCGTGCGGGTCGTGCTGCGCGCCGTGGGAGGTGTGACGGCGGGCGGGACGACGTATGCGTTCGGGCCGTCCGGGCGGCCGCCCCGGATCCGTTCGGCCGCCGAGGACGCGACCTGGGCGCTCCGTCCGGACGGCAAGGTGCTGACCGGGACGGGCGGGGAGCCGGCGGCGGACTGGGGGCCGGTGCTGACCGTCGGTCGTGCCGACGAGTACGCGTTCACCGTCGAGGCGCCGGATTTCCTGCCCTGGCTGGAAGACCTCGCGCGACGGCTCGCCGAGGAGTTCCCGCGCGACCGCACCGCACCGTCCAGCGGCGCCGCCGTTCAGGATCTCCGCCGTGCCGTCCGTCGAGGTCGCCGAGGGTCCGGACGCGGAACTCGCCGCGCTCGTCGGCAGGGGCACAGCCTCCTCGACGTCGTCGACCTGGGGAACCCGCCCGGTTGCCCGTGCGCGATCTCCTGGGAGCCGTACTTCACTCTGGACGGCGCGACGGCGGACACGGGCGGCAGCGACGTCGACTACCGGCTCGTGGCCGGGGGCCGCGCACTGCTGCTGGAGAACGACGTCAGCGGGGACCTCCTGGGCAGGCCCGTGCGGCGCCACCGGGTCCCCGAGGACGCGCCCGACGTGGCGGTGTCCCGGCTGCGCGAGCTGGCGCGCCGCTTTCCCCGGCTGGTCACCCTCACGGAGGGAACGCGGGACACGGAGATCGACCGCTGGCCGGTGGCTGTCCCGGCGGACGCGCGCACGGTGGTGCGGGCCTTCGGTGAGGTGCGGGTGGCGGGCGTGCCGGTCCTGCAGCTCGCGCCCGGTGAGCCCTGGCAGCGGGTCGAGCCGGCGCTCCACCGGCTGATCGGCGGCGACGGTACGTACTGGCCGCTGGCCCGCGTGAGCTACGGCCCGTACAGCACCTCCCTCGCCCACGTGCGGATCGATCCCGCCACCGGGCGGTGGGGGTACGTCGTCTCCGTCCCGGCCGACGCCGGCGAGCTGCGTGACGAACGCGAACTGGTCCTGCTCGCCGAGTCGTTGACCGCGCTGCTGCTCGACGTCGCCCGGATCGTCGAGGAGGCGGCGGAGCGGGCCGCCGCGTCGGGCAGCGACCCCGTCTCCCTCGTCCTCGGTGCGTCGCGGTGGTTCACCCCGAACACGGGAGAGCCGTGGACCCGGTCCGTCCCCGTCGAGGAATGGACCGGCGACACCGATCTCCTGCGGGCCGAGGCCGCCGCCTTCCCGCCCGGCAGCCACGCCGCCGGCCTGCGTGACTCCCCCGTCCCGACCGATCTCTGCTTTTACCGTGCCGAGTCCTGGCGCTGGGGGCGGACGCGGGACCGGCTGCGGTTCCTCGGCGGCGGGGAGGTCGTGGTCGCGGTCGCGGAGGCCGGCGACCAGCTCCGCCCGAAGACCTGCTGACGGTCCACCGTCCGGACAGCACCCGACACCCCGTTCGGTCGGGCGACGGCCATGGGTGACGCGTGACCTGAGCGTGAAGGTGGCCAACCGGCGTGGCCGAAAAAAGGAGTGGAGTGGCGGGCCGGTGGCCGACTAGCGTCGTGCGGAACCCAGTCGTCTGTCCGAGGACACGCCGTTGTACACCCTGTGAGACCTGCCGAGAGCTGAACCGTCGCGCGTCGCACCTGTGCGCCGCGCTGCTTCCCGCTGCGGACTTCTCACTGAAACCGGTGTACGCCTGTGCTCCACACCTGGGTGGTCATGCCCACCTGCCTGCCGACCGTGCTCCGTCGTTGCCCCGACTGCTCCTCCGGGCGGTTCCGGGCCGACGGCACGTTCCGCGTCAACGCCCACCACAAGCTCCTCGACGCCTGGCTCCTCGTGCTCTGCGCCTCGTGCGGCGCCACCGCGAAGCTCACCGTCCTGGAGCGGGCGCATGTGCGCTCCGTGCGGCCCGGACTGCTCGACCGGCTGCACGACAACGACCCCGGCCTCGCGGCCGAGTTGCTCCAGGACCCGCTCGTGCTGCGCCGCAATCGCGTCGCCCTCGACTGGGACGGTGCCTGGCGCCTCGACACCGGCGGACCGGATCGTCCGGACCACGAGGTGATCGACGTGTCGGTCCGCTTCGCGGCACGCATCCCGGTCCGGCCGGTGCGGCTCATCGCCGAAGGGTGTGGTCTGCCGCGGGCGGAGGTCGAGCGGCTGATCTCGGACGGGAGGCTCGTCTCGGCGGTCCGGCTGAACGGCCGGCTCTCCGGCGACTTCACCTTCACGCTCAAGCGCTGAGCCCCCGGCTCGCCTCCGGTTGCCGGTGCCGGGCCCACGCCGTCGTGCGCAGCGGCGGATCCAGCAGGACGTCCGCCGCGGTGCAGGCGAGGGCCTGGGCGGCGGCGGTGAGTACGGCACGGGCCCGGTCCGAGGCCGCGGCGCGGGCGAACTCGGGGGTGTGGTCGCAGCCGTCGGAGTCCGTGATGGCGACGAAGGGGTGGATGGCGGGCACCCGCGAGCTGACGTTGCCGATGTCCGAGGAACCGAGGTGGACACCGGGGGCGGGTGGGGTGAGGGTGATGCCCGAGCGGGCCAGGTGGTCGGCGAACCGGCCGGAGAGGACCGCGTTGTCGCGGAAGTGCTCGTAGCGCGCGCCGGCCCGCTCGATCTCCACGCGGGTGCCGGTGGCACGGGCCACGCCCTCGGCACTGGTACGCAACCGCCCCACCAGCTCCTCCAGTTCGGCGGTGGTGGCCGCGCGCAGCCCGAACCGGCCCTCGGCGTACTCGGGGACGATGTTGGTGGCCGTGCCGCCGTGCGTGACGATGCCCTGGATGTGGGACGCGGGCGGCAGGCGCCGGCTGAGGACGTGCACGACGTTGAACAGCTCGATCAGCGCGGCGAGCGCGTCGATGCCCTCCGTCGGGTTGCCGGTGGGATGGGCGGCGCGCCCGTGGAAGCCGATCCGGTACTGCACCTGGGCGGTCAGCGGGGCCCGCGCCCAGTCGACCACGCCGGGGTGGAACATCAGGGCGGCGTCGACGTCGTCGAACACACCGGCCTCCGCCTCCAGGGCCTTGCCGCCGCCGCCCTCCTCGGCCGGGGTGCCCACCGCCAGCACCGAGCCGTGCGCCGCGCCGAGGACCGCGCCCGTCGCCAGGGCCGCGCCGAGACCCGCGGCGGCGATGAGGTTGTGGCCGCAGGCGTGGCCGAGGCCGGGCAGGGCGTCGTACTCCAGGAGCAGCGCCACCGCCGGCCGGCCGTGGCCCGCGCGGGCGGTGAACGCGGTCGGCAGGCCCGCGACGCCGCGCTCGACGGTGAAGCCGTCGCGTTCGAGGACGCCGGTGAGCAGGTCGGCGGCCCGGTGCTCGGCGAAGGCGTACTCGGGGTCGGCGTGCAGGCGCAGGGCGACGTCCCACAGTTCGCCGGCCCGGCGGGCGACCTCGGCGCGCAGGGTGGTGTGGACGTCGTCGAGCGTGCGGGCCACATGACCTCCCGGGGCGTGGGCGGCGGTCGTACGTGCGCCGCCCGGGTTCCACCGGGGGGCGTCCTGACACCCGCCGGACCGGTAACCGGGGGCGCCCTGACACCCGCCCGAGCGGTAGCCGGGCGCCGCCTCGGCGCGCGGCGTGCGCCGGGTGCGGACGTCACCGCCCGGCGGAGTTTCGCTCGGCGTGACGGTGCAACACGGACGGTACGGCCGTTCCGACGCGGCCGGCAGGCCCTGACCGGTGTCCGTACGGGGCCGGGTGTGGCCGTGTTCCGATACGGATCCGGGAGGAACGATGGACCATTCACGCGCCCCTGTACTGGAGGCCCTGCGGGAGTTCCGGCGCCGGGGGGACGTGGCGTACGGGCCGCCCGGGCACAAGCAGGGCCGGGGCGCGGACCCCCGGGTGGTGGACGTCGTCGGGATGGACGTCTTCCGCTCCGACGTGCTCACCCTCAACGGGCTCGACGACCGCCGTGAGTCCCAGGGGGTGATCAGCCAGGCGCAGGAGCTGATGGCCGACGCCGTCGGCGCCACGGAGGCGTTCTTCTCCACCTGCGGCAGCTCCCTGTCGGTGAAGACGGCGATGCTGGCGGTGGCCGGCCCCGGCGAGAAGATGCTGCTGTCGCGCAACGCGCACAAGTCGGTGGTGGCGGCCGTCGTCGTCAACGGCGTGGAACCGATCTGGGTGCACCCCGAGTTCGACGCCGAACGGCACCTGGCGCACCCGCCGGAGCCCGACGACGTACGCGCCCGGCTGCGGGAGCATCCGGACGCCAGGGGCATGCTGCTGATCACGCCGACCGACTGGGGCACCTGCGCCGACATCGGCGCCGTGGCCCGGGTGTGCCACGAGTTCGACGTACCGCTGATCGTGGACGAGGCGTGGGGCGCCCATCTGCCGTTCCACCCGGATCTGCCGGCCTGGGGCATGGACGCCGAGGCCGACCTGGTGGTGACCAGCGTGCACAAGATGGGCGGGGCGATCGAGCAGAGTTCGGTGTTCCACCTCCAGTACGACCGGGTGTCGTCGGAGGTGCTCAAGCAGCGTGAGGACCTGCTGGGCACCACCAGCGCCTCGCCCCTGGTGTACGCCACCCTCGACGGCTGGCGACGGCAGATGGTGGAGCAGGGGCACGCCCTGCTGGACGCCGCGATCAGCCGCGCGCGGCGGGTCAGGGCGGCGGCCGATGAGCTGCCGGGCCTGCGGGTGATGGGCCGGGAGGTGGTCGACGAGGGGCTGGCCGCCGACGTCGATCCGCTGAAGATCGTGATCGATGTGCGGGAGCTGGGGATCAGCGGGATGCAGGCGGCCGAGTGGCTGCGCACCCACCGCCATGTCGACGTCGGCGGTTCCGACAGCTGCCGGGTCAGCGCGTCGATCACGTACGCCGACGACGACGCGACGGAGCACATGCTGGTGGAGGCGCTGCGGGCGCTGGTCGAGAAGGCGGAGTCGATCGAGCGGCAGCCGCCGGTGCGGCTGCCGGAGCCGTCGGCGCTGGAGCTGGAGCAGGCGATGCTGCCGCGGGAGGCGTTCTTCGCGCCGGTCGAGCATGTGCCCGCGGAGCGGGCCGCGGGCCGTATCAGCGCGGAGATCATCACGCCGTATCCGCCGGGCGTGCCGGTGGTGTGCCCCGGCGAGGTCATCACGGCGGAGGTTCTGGACTATCTGCGCAGCGGTGTCGAGCACGGGATGCTGATTCCGGACGCGGCGGACTCCTCCGTGCGCACCCTGCGGGTGGTGGCCCGTCCGTGAAGCGTGTCATCACAGGGAGCGTTGCGGGTACCTGGTCCGCGTCCGGCGAAAGGGAAGGGTCATGACGCAGCACACTGACGAACCGGCGTCCGCGCGGCGAGCGGGGACCGGCGAACTGCGGCTGGCCACGGAGGTGAGCGATCCCCCGCCGCCCGGGGCGCACCACCTGCCGCAGGACCGCACCCAGGCGATCCTGGAGGCCACCAAGCAGGTGGGGACGCTGCTGAAGGGCAAGGGGCACCGGTTCGCGCTGGCCGGTAGCGTCGCCGCGTACGCGCACGGCGCGGGCACGAGTCTTCAGCACGACGCCGACTTCTGCATCCGGGCCGAGGACGCGGAGAGCGTCGCGGCGACGCTGCGCGAGGGCGGTCTGGAGGTACGTACACCACCGGAGGACTGGCTGCTGAAGACGGAGTGCTTCGGGCAGTCCGTCGACATCATCTTCCGGCTGGCGCACCGGCCCGTCACCACGGAGATGCTGGACCGGGCCGAGGAGATGTCGGTGGAGTCGGTGCGGATGCCGGTGCTGTCCGCGACGGACCTGCTGGCGAGCGTGTCGTCCGCCTTCACGGAGCACTACTGCGACTTCGGCGCGGTCCTGCCCATCGCGCGGGCACTGCGGGAGAAGGTCGACTGGGACGAGGTGCGGCGCGAGTGCGGTGACGAGCCGATGGCCGACGCGTTCCTCTTCCTCCTCGAACGTCTGAATGTGATCGCGCCCCGGGAGGAGCAGCCATGAGCAACCTGGACTACCGCGTCGCCCACCTGCGGGAACACCTCGCGGGCGGGCCGCTGGCCGAACTCGGGGTGCAGGTCGCGGTGCACGGCGAGTCGGTGCTGGTGACCGGGACCGTGCCATCCGCCCACTGCCGGGACGAGGTCCACCGGATCGTGGACGAGACGCTGAGCGGACTCACCGTGCGCTGCGACCTGGTGGTCGCCGAAGCGTCGTCCCCCGACCACGCGGAGGAGCTGGCATGATCCGCATCGCAGCCGTCGGAGACATCCACATGGGGCCCGACAGCCAGGGAGTGCTGCGGCCCGCGTTCGAGACCCTGCCCGACTGCGCCGACCTGCTGCTGCTGGCGGGCGACCTGACCCGGCACGGCACCCCCGAGGAGGCCAGGGTGGTGGCGCGGGAGGTCAAGGACCTGGGGGTGCCGGTGGTGGCGGTCCTGGGCAACCACGACCACCACGACGAACAGCCCGACGAGGTGACCGCGATCCTCCAGGACGGCGGCGTGCGGGTGCTGGAGGGGCAGGAGACGGTCCTGGACTGCGCGCGGGGGCGGGTCGGCGTGGCCGGCACGAAGGGGTTCTGCGGCGGATTCGCGGGCCGCAACGCCGGGGAGTTCGGCGAGCCGCTGATGAAGGAGTTCGTGCGTTACACCCGCCGCTGCGCGGACGGGCTGCGTACGGCGCTGGAGCGGCTGGACGAGCAGGACTGCGACGTACGGATCGCGCTGACCCACTTCTCCCCCGTCCCCGACACGCTGGCCGGGGAGCCGCTGGAGATCTATCCGTTCCTCGGCAGCTACCTGCTGGCCGAGGCGATCGACACCGCCGGAGCGGATCTCGCGGTGCACGGCCACGCCCACGCGGGCACCGAGCACGGCATGACCAGCGGCGGCGTCCGCGTCCGCAACGTCGCCCAGCCCGTGATCGGGCGGGCCTTCCACGTGTACCACCTCCAGGTGCCGGAACGGGTCGCGGCGGGCTCGTCCGCGCGGCCGGGTCCGGCGGGCTCCTGACACCCGCCGGCCGGGGCCGGCCCGGCGGCCGGCCCCGGCGCACCGTACTGTTGCGGTGATCATCGCCGGGGACGACCGCATACGGGGGCGTACATGACCATTCACCGGCCGGGGCTGCCGGAGGACCTTCCGCCGGGCGAGGTGCTGTGGGCGCGGTGGGCCCTGCTCGCCGCCCTCGACGCGACCACCGGACGGGAAGGCCGCCGCGGCGGGCACCGCACCGGCTGCTGGATCGACGCGACGGGACTCCACTGGGACGACAGCGGCTGCACCTGGTGGACCATGTCCCGGAGGGGCGAGGGCCGTTACGTGCTGTACGGCGAGGACGAGTCGAGCGGCGTGAAGTGGTACGACCCGCCGATCGACATGCTGGCGGGCGCCCCCGGCTGGCTGCCGTACGAGGAACTGCGCGACCGGCTCGAAGGGTACGAGCTGGGGTGCGTCTACTGGTACGAGAACGGGGCCTGGGCCCGCGCCCCGTACCCGGCCGACCTCCACGACGACGGCCTGGACTGCGGCCTGAGCGGCTTCGTCGACCGGGAACGCGTCCTCGGCGATCTGGCGTCCCGCCTCGACGAGACGCCCGGCGGTCCGGGACCGGACGCGTTCCTGACGGACGCCGAGGCGTACCGGCTCCGGCCGCGGCCGCTGCTGGACCGCCTGCGGCCCGAGGTTCCTGGCGACGGCCCGCCGGATCTGCCGGCCGTCACCAGGGCGCTGACGCTCGCGGGTCTCACCGGCGCGGTGTGACGCGTCGGCGGAACGCGGTAGTGCGGATCGTCCCAACCCTTCAGCGCCGGGGCTTTCGTGCTGTCACTGCTCGTCGGCCGCGTCGGGCTGGGGGCGGGTGGCTCGGTCGTCGATGACGATACGAACGGGCCTCCGTCCCCCTCACCGCGGTGCGGGTTACCCTGCTCGGCCTTTGGGTCCACTCCGGCCGATCTGCCCTCACCTGGCGCAGGAGAAACGACGTCTTGTGTCCGGCCAGCCGACCAAGACGGACGCCCTCGAGACGCTCCGTGATGGATCTCCCCAGTCCCTCCCCGGAAGTTGACTGCCTGCGGCGGCAGTTGACGGCGACGTGCTGTCAGCTGCCGCCTGGGCCGCACCTGGTGTGTGGCTTGACCTGGTCAGCCGGTCAGGGTGTGTAGACGGTGGGGCGGGGCGCGGTGGGCATGTTGTTGCCGAGGAAGAAGCTGGGGTGCGGGGGCTGGTTGTAGGCGGTGTTCTGCCAGGCCAGGGCGGTGCGGTACTGGGTGTCGTGGAGCAGGGTGGTGATCTTGGTGTTGGTCTGGTGCGGGGTGGCGTGGATGCGCAGGGCGCGGTTGTCGCTCGTCCGCCAGATCACCTCCTCGCGCCAGTCGCCGAGGATGTCCCCGGAGAGCGCCGGGGTGGACTTGGTGCCGTTGTTGGCGGACACGCCGGAGCCGGTCAGCAGGCGGGTGTCGCCCGAGGTGCCGTACTTGTCGATGCGGGTGCCGTCGAGGAGTTCGCGCACGGGGTCGCCGTCCCACCAGGACAGGAAGTTGACGCTGGAGGGTTCGCGGCCGAGGGACGCGCCGGTGGCCGAGCGCAGGGTGGTGTCGGCTGCCGACCAGGCCTCGGCGCCCGGACTGCCGGCGTAGACGTCGGCGGCGACGCCACGCCCGTTGTCGCTGCCGGAGGCGGTCTGCCACAGGATCTGGCCGGTGCGGGCGTCGGCCATCCAGGAACCGGGCTTGGAGGAGTCCTCGGAGACCTTGAAGTACTCCAGGCCCGCCCGGGAGGGGTTGAGGTCGCCCACGTGGCCCGCGTCGCCGTGGCCGAGTTTCGTCGTCCACAGGCCGGCGCCGTTGTCGTCCACCGTCATCGCCCCGTAGACGATCTCGTCCTTGCCGTCGGCGTCCACGTCGGCGACCGACAGGCTGTGGTTGCCCTGGCCGTCGTAGCCCTTGCCGGTGTTGGTGGAGGAGTTGGTGTCGAAGGTCCAGCGGCGGGTGAAGGAGCCGTTCCGCCAGTCCCAGGCGGCGATGACGGTGCGGGTGTAGTAGCCGCGGGCCATGATGAGTGAGGGGCGGGTGCCGTCGAGGTAGGCGGTGCCGGCGAGGAAGCGGTCGACGCGGTTGCCGTAGGAGTCGCCCCAGGAGGAGACGGTGCCGCGGGCCGGGACGTAGTCCACCGACTGCATGGCCTTGCCCGTCTGCCCGTTGAACATGGTCAGGTACTCGGGGCCGGACAGGACGTAGCCGCTGGAGTTGCGGTGGTCGGCGGAGCCGTTGCCGATGACGGCGCCGGTGCCGTCCCGGGTGCCGTCGGCGGTCTTCATGGCGACCTCGGCCTTGCCGTCGCCGTCGTAGTCGTAGACCTGGAACTGGGTGTAGTGGGCGCCGGAGCGGATGTTGCGGCCCAGGTCGATGCGCCACAGCCGGGTGCCGTCCAGCCGGATGCCGTCGACGACGGTGTTGCCGGTGTAGCCGGACTGCGAGTTGTCCTTGGCGTTGGTCGGCTGCCACTTCAGGACCAGGTCGAGTCTTCCGTCCCCGTCGAGGTCGCCGGTGGAGGCGTCGTTGGCCTCGTAGGTGTAGGCGACGCCGTCGGGGGTGGTGCCGCCGGCGGGCGGGGAGAGGGGTACGTCCAGGTAGCCGGACCGGAACTGCAGGGCTTTCTCGGAGGCGGGCTGTTCGGTGCCGTTCACCACCGCGCGCACGGTGTAGTCGGCGGAGTCCGCGGCGCCGGCGTCGAAGTAGTTGGTCGAGGCGGTCAGCGGGGCGGAGTTGAGCTTGGTGCCGCCGCGGTAGACGTTGAACGCCACGTCGTTCGGGTCGGTGGCCAGCCACCGCCACGACACCAGGTTTCCGCCGCTGGTGTGGACGCTGGTCAGTCCCCGGTCGAGGCGTTCCACCTGCCGCGCGGTGGCCGCGTGCGCGGGCTGCGGCAGGGCGGCGAGCGCGCAGGCGGCCAGTGCGGTGGCCGTGAGGGCGCCGATCAGCCTGCCGCGGGGGTGCCGGTGTGCGTCGGTCACGATGACCTCCGAGGTAGGGGGAAGCGAGTGAACGCCGGTGTCTTCGGGGGCGGAGTGGGGGTGCCGGTTCACTCGGACCGTCGTGGGACCGCTCCCACGGGCTGTGAGAGTAGGGAGCCGCTGATACCTCGTCAAGGATTTTGTCAGGCTTGGGTGTTCGACCCTGTTGGTATTAGTGACTTTGTTTTGCTTACTGATTGACACTCAGGAGTGCGGCCAGGAAACTGCGGCCGATGAAGACCTTACGGATGCTCGTCGTCACGGTGATGGCCATGGCCATCACCGTGACGGTCACGGGAGTTGGGGCCGCTTCGGCGACCGGAGGCGGCGTAGCGGCGCGGTGCGCCGACGCGGCGCACGCGGCTCACGCGACGCACAGGGCGCACGTGGCGCACGCGGTGCCGGGGGCGGCTTCGGGCCGGCGGGCGGCGGGTGAGCCGGTCACCGTCTGGCTCGCCGGTGACTCGACCATGGCAAATCCCGGCGCGAGCGCGCCGTGCCCGGTCGGGTGGGGGAGTCAGTTCGACGCCCTGTTCGACGGTGACGTGACCGTGCGGAACCAGGCGGTGGGCGGGCGGTCCATCCAGACCTGGCTGTACGAGTCGAACGTGAGCGGCACGATGGGCTCCGACGGCGAGTGCGCCCTCACCTCCCCCGCCTACTAGGCTCGCTGGCAGGCGATGCTGGACGCGGCCACCGGGATGAAGGCCGGCGACTACCTGTTCATCCAGTTCGGCATCACGGACTCCTCCCCCACCTGCCCCCGCCACGTCGGCCCGGCGCGCTACCAGCAGCTGATGACCATGATGGCGCGGGCCGCGCTGGCCCGGGGCGCCCATCCGGTGCTGCTCACCCCGGTGGCCGCCCTCACCTGCTCCGGCTCCACCGCGACCAGGAACCGCGGCTTCGTCGACGAGACCCGCGCCGCCGGGGCCGCGACCGGGGCGCCGGTCGTCGACCTGCAGAGCCTGAGCGTGTCGCTGTACAACAGCCTGCGGTTCTGCCCGCACAACGGCGACTTCGGGTCGGGTCCCGTGGGCGCGTTCTTCTGCGGCGACCGCACGCACTTCGAGACGTACGGCGCCCGGCGGATCGCCGCTCTCGTCGCCGGTGACGTCCGCCGGCAGGGACTGCCGCTCGCGGCGCACCTCGTCTAAGGCCTGGCGGCGGTGTGCCGACCGGAGGCGGCCGATCGCCGGCGGGTCGCACGGGTGAGGACGGCGACCAGGGTCGCGAGGTCGGCGGCGCCCTCCGGGTCGTCCGCGTGACGGGTGACCTGGAGGGGGCCGACCTCGTCCAGGACGACGCCCTCCCGGGCCAGGACGAAGGTCAGGGCGAGGAGGGCGGCGCGGGCGTTGCCGTCGTCGAAGGGGTGGAAGAAGGCGACGTCCAGGTAGGTACGGGCCGCCCGGGCGGCGAGGGGCACGGCGGGGTCGGCGCTGTCGCGCAGGCACCGGGCGAAGTCGGACTCGGTGTGCGGCGTCAGGCCGTACCGCTCGCGCCCGCCCTTCGCGTAGGCGACGCCCGTCCGGAACGGCGCCTCGGCGCCACCGAGTACCGCCCGCTGCCACCGGGCGAGCACCGGAAAGGTCAGCTCGGTCCCCCGGGCGGCGTCCGCCCGGGCCAGCGCGTACGCCGACCGCAGCCGCGCCGCGCGCTCGGGGTCGCGCCGCCGGACGGGCCCCTCGCACCAGGCGACGAAGCCGTCGACGCGCGGGGTGACCGGGCCCGTGACGTCCTCGGCGCCGGTCGGTGCCGCCCACCGCACCTGCCGTCTCACCCGGCACCACACGGCCAGGGAGTCGGGCTCAGCGGCGGTCATGGAACTCCTCCAGGTCGCTGTGCTCCCGGTGGTCGCGGTACGGCAGCCGGCCGGTCAGCCCGACGGCCAGGTCCTCGCCGACCGCGTCGATCACGGTCGTCCCGGGACGGACCCAGCTCTCGAAGCGTCCGCCGATGGCGTCCGCGACCGCGGCCCGGGCCGCCTGCAGATCCATGCCGGTCGAGGTGAGGAACCATTCCAGCACCAGGCTGCAGATGCCGTACCAGCCGCTCTCCCCGCCCGTGAGGTCCACGATCCACGTCACCAGCCGTACCGCGGCGCGCTCCAGGTGCCAGCTGCGCTCCTCGGGTCCGGCCTGGGGCGGCGGCGCCAACCGGGCGAAACGATCGGCGAGTTCCTCCAGCCGCCCCCGCCATTCCAGCAGGGCGGCCACGGCGCGGGCGGCGGTCTCGTCGGGCGTGGTCACCGAATGGGCGCCGCAGCACCAGCTGTGGACGACGCCACCGTCGGCGTCGCCCTCGCCGACGGTCCAGTTCCAGTCCTGCGCCCACGGGCCGTACCGCTCGACGTAGAACGCGGTGAGGTGGCACACGAACGCGCGCTCGGCGCGCCACGAACCCTCGTAGCCGTCCCGGACGGGCGGTACGAGTTCCTTGATCGCAGCCGTGACCAGGGCCTCCTCGGCCTCGTCCCAGACGAACGGATGCCGCGACGGGTCGACCTCGGGCCAGGTCAGGCGGCGGAACCAGGGGGGCAGTGCGGGTGGCTGCGCGGGGGTGGTGTCGGTCGACGTGGTCCGCTCCGTTGCTCTCGTGGATCGACAGGGCGAGGCCGGTCATTCTGCCAGCGATCTTCCGTACACGCTTCCGAATTGGACTTGATAGGCAAGTGGAGAGTTGCCTATGGTGTGGCCGTGGCCGACGACCTTTTCAAAGCCCTGGCCGACCCGACGCGCCGGATCATCCTCGACGAGCTCACCCAGAGGTCCGGACAGACACTGTTCGAGATCTGCTCGCGGCTGAGCATGAAGCACGGGCTCGGCATCTCGCGGCAGGGGGTCTCCCAGCACCTCGCGGTACTGGAGGCCGCCGGCCTCGTCGAGACCAGGCGGGAGGGCCGGTACAAGTTCCACGACCTGAACACGGCGCCGCTGCGTCAGATCACCGAACGATGGCTCACGCCCGACAAGCCCGGACCGGAGGAGAACACCCCATGAAGATCCGTCTGACCAGCGTCTTCGTCGACGACCAGGCCAAGGCCGAGCACTTCTACACCGAAATCCTCGGGTTCGAGAAGAAGCACGACGTCCCGGTGGGCGAGAAGGACCGGTGGCTGACCGTCGTCTCACCCGACGAGCCCAACGGCACGGAACTGCTGCTGGAGCCCATCGGCCACCCCATCGCCCGCACCTACCGCGACACGCTCGTCGCCGACGGCATCCCGCTCGCCCAGTTCGCCGTCGACGATGTGCGGGCGGAGTACGAGCGGCTGCGCGGCCTCGGCGTCCGCTTCACCCAGGAGCCCCTGGAGATGGGCCCGGTCACCACCGCCGTCTTCGACGACACCTGCGGCAACCTCATCCAGATCGCGACGCCGCCGCGGTAGGCCGTGACGACCGTGTGGGCGGGCCCTGTGCGAGACTCGCCCCGTGATCATCGAACGCGCGTACGCACACAGCGGTGCGTGGGAGGACGGAGAGTGGCCCTGGTCGGTGCCCTGTGTGCGCCAGCTGCTGACGGAGGGACTGCGGTTCACCGCGCCGGTGACGTTCGTCGTCGGTGAGAACGGTTCCGGCAAGTCGACCCTGGTCGAGGCGATCGCGGAAGGGTTCGGCCTGGACTCCTGGGGCGGCTCCCACGACTGGCGGTACGCCAGTCACCGCCCCCGATCGGTGCTGGGTGAGCGGCTGCGCTTCGACGCCGCGCCGCGGGGCCGGTCCATGCTGGGCAGCTGGTCCGCGCGCAAGGGCTTCTTCCTGCGCGCCGAGACCGCGCTGGACGCGCTCGGCCGGGAGGGGTTCGCGCCCGATTCGGTCAGTCACGGGGAGGGGTTCCTCGCCGCGTTCCGCGGCAAGTTCCACCAGCCGGGGCTGTACGTGCTGGACGAGCCGGAGGCGGCGCTGTCGTTCACCTCCTGCCTGGAACTGCTGGGTCACATCGACCAGCTGGCCCGGGCCGGGGGCCAGGTCGTCTGCGCCACTCACTCCCCGCTGCTGACCGCGCTGCCGGGCGCCGACATCGTCGAGGTCGGCGAGCACGGCATGCGCCGGGCCGCCTGGGACGAGCTGGCCCTCGTCGACCACTGGCGCAGATATCTCGCCGACCCCCGCGCGTATCTGCGGCACATCCTCGACTAGCGAGGGCCGCCCCGGCCGGCTACAGACCCGCCCAGAATTCGCTCAGCACCCGCGCGGCGCCGGCCGGATCCTCCAGCATCCAGAAGTGCCCGGTGGCCGGCAGCACCGCCACGCGGGCGCCGAGCCGGGCCGCGACGGCGCGGGCGGCCGCCGTGTCGTCGAAGGGGTCGCCCTCCGGGGACACCACCAGCCCGGGAGCGGCCGTCGGCCGTTCGAACGCGGCGCCCCAGTGGGCGTACGGGTGGGGAACGGTGGAGCGGTACAGGCCGAGGATCGCCTCCCCCATCGGCATGTCGAACGCCTTCTGCATCGCCAGCGCGTGCCGACCCGGCATCCCGAGGCGGCGCAGCCCGGCCGCCAGGCTCGCCGGATCGTCGGCGGACGCGGCGCGCAGCCGCTCGTTCAGCGCCTCGCCCTCGCCCGGCGTCTGCCAGATCCGGGCCACCTCGTGCCAGACGTAGTCGGGGCGCAGGAGGCCGGCGCAGTCCGCGGCCCAGCTGCGCAGCGGCACGTCATGGGCCGTCGCGACCCGGTAGGTCAGCAGGGCACCCCAGTCGTGGCCCACCAGGTCGACCGGGCCGGGCAGCCGGGCCAGTTCCGCGGCGAGCCAGTCGGCGTACCACTCCTTGTCGGGGCGCTCCGGCTCCGGCGAGCCGCCGAAGCCCGGCAGCGTGAGGGCGACGCTGTCGGTGCCGAGGTGGTCGCGCAGCTCCCGCCAGATCTCGTCGGTCTCGGGAACGCCGTGGACGAACACCGCGGTCATGGATCAACGCCCCATTTCATGATCGGACTTGCCTGTCCCGATCAGTCTCGGGGTGTTCCGGCGTCCGCGTGGGCTTTTCGGCTTCTTCAGCCGGCTCCCGCGGCAGGAGCCGGGGCGGCAACGACGTTCCGTGGCTGCGCGGCGGGCGGTCAGGCGGCGCTGAACTCGTGGGCGTGGCCGCCGCGCCACTCCACCCATCGGGGGTCGTCCAGGATGGCCTCGGGATCGGGAATGCCCGCGCCCTGGAGGAACACGACCAGATCGTGGTCGCTGTAGGCGGTGCCGAGGATCTCGTCGTGTCCGTGGCTGTGCACGGTCACTCTCCGGCCGCCCGTGCGGGAGGGCCGGTGCACGACGATCGGCGCACTGCTCACGCCTCCCAGCGTGCCCCGATGCGGCGCGCGGGGCGACTCGGCCGGTGCCGGCCGGTCCGTCCGTCACGTACGGCGAGGTGACGGCCACGGACGGGGGCGGCCGCGTCACCCGTTCGACCGAGCGCCTGTGGCCGTCTCCCCCGCCCGGCGGCAAGGTCGTAGGAGCAGACGGGCACCCGGCACCCGCCGCCGTGCCCCTTCCCGTCCGTTCTAAGCGGAGGCCCGCCCCATGACCGCTCAGCCGCGCCCGACGACGACACCCGAGACCGGCCGCGGAACCGCCCCGGGGAGCGCCGGCCCGTGGGCCACCGGCGGTGCCGCCTTCGCCGGGGTGCTGATGCTCCTCCACGGCGTCCTCGCCGTCTTCCAGGGCATCGCCGCGATCGCCGAGGACGACGTGTACGCCCGGCTCGGCGACTACGTCTACGAGATCAACCTGACCGGATGGGGATGGATTCTGCTCATTCTGGGCGTCGTCGCCGCGGTCACCGGGTGGGGCATCCTCTCCGGCGCCGAGTGGGCTCGCGCGGTGGGTATCGCGCTGGCCTCGCTGAGCCTGGTCGCCCAGTTCCTGTTCCTGCCGTACGCCCCCCTGTGGTCGCTCATCATGATGCTGTTCGCCGTGTTCGTGATCTGGTCGTTGGCGAACTACCGGCCGTCGGCGTGACGGGCGCGCCGACGGCGGTCGCCGCGCGCATCGGGTTCCGTCCCTCCGCCGCTGTCGCCGTTTCGGCTCGATGCAAGCGGGCACTCCGCGGTGACGGACGTAGGACAACCGAGCGTGGGAGATGTCCATGGCGGTGCGGCACTGTCTGATCAAAGCCCGTCCGCAGACGGTGTGGGCCGTCCTGGCCGACGGCACCCGTTACGCGGACTGGGTGGTGGGCACGGCGAGCTCGCGCCCGGTGCGGGGCGCCTGGCCGCAGGAGGACGCGGCGATCGGCTACGAGGTGCGGATCGGGCCGGTCCGGCTGAGCAACGAGACCGTCGTACGGCGGTGCGAGGAGGGCTCCGCGCTGGAGCTGGAGGCGAAGGCGGGCCCGCTGGGCACCGTGCGGATAGCCATCGAGCTGAAGCGGTGGGGTGAACACTGTCTGGTCCTCGTCGACGAGCATCCCCTGCGCGGTGCCGGCGGGCGGCTGCACAACGCGGGCACGGAGGCGTTGATCCAGTTGCGGCACCGCGCCATGCTGGCCCGCCTGGCCCGGCTGTGCGAGGCCGAGGAACGGGCGGGGCGGGGCGACGCGGCCGGGCCCGGCGTGCGGGCCGGGGCGGGCGCGCCGGGGGACGGGCATGCCTGACGCGGTGGTGATCGGGGCGGGACCCAACGGCCTGGTGGCGGCCAATCTCCTCGCCGACGCGGGCTGGAGCGTGACGGTGCTGGAGGAGCAGGACGAGGCGGGCGGCGCCGTACGCCACGACCGGGGGGTCGATCCGGCGTTCGTCAGCGACCTGTTCAGCTCCTTCTACCCGCTCGCCGCGGCCTCCCCCATCGTGGCCGGACTGCGCCTTGAGGAGCACGGCCTGCGCTGGAGCCACGCGCCGCACGTCCTGGCCCACCCGCTGTCCGACGGCGGCTGCGCCGTCCTCGACCGCGACATCGAGGTCACGGCACACTCCCTGGACGCCTTCGCGCCCGGAGACGGCGACGCCTGGCGGCGGTTGCACGACGTGTGGCAGCGCATCCGCGGCGATGTGCTGAGCGCCCTGTTCACCCCCTTCCCGCCGGTGCGCGCCGGCGTCCGCTTCGTTGTGCGGCTGCGCGGCGCGGGCGGGCTGCGGCTCGCCCGCAGCCTGCTGCTGCCGGTGCGGCGCCTGGGCGAGGAGGAGTTCCGGGGGCAGGGCGGCCGGCTGCTGCTCGCCGGGAACGCGCTGCACGCAGATCTCGCGCCCGAGGCGGCGGGCAGCGGCGGCTTCGGCTGGCTGATGTCGATGCTGGGGCAGACGTACGGCTTCCCGGTGCCGGTGGGCGGCGCCGGCGCCCTCACCGAGGCCCTGACGCGCAGGCTGCTGGCCCGGGGCGGGGTGCTGCGCTGCGGTCGCCGGGTGGACGAGATCGTCGTACGGCACGGCCGGGCGGTCGGGGTGCGCACCGCCGGCGGGGAGACGTACGGCGCGCGGCGGGCGGTGCTGGCGGACGTGTCCGTGCCCGCCCTGTACGGCCGACTGGTGCGGCCGGAGCACCTTCCCGGCCAGGTGCTGGAAGACCTGCGGCGCTTCCAGTGGGACTTCGCCACCTTCAAGGTCGACTGGGCGCTCGACGGGCCGGTGCCCTGGCGGGCCGAGCAGGCGGCGCGGGCCGGCACCGTGCATCTGGCCGACGGGGTCGACGAGCTGACCCGGTTCGCGGCGCAGATCGCCATGCGGCAGGTCCCGGACCGGCCCTTCGCCCTGTTCGGCCAGATGACGACGTCCGATCCGTCGCGCTCGCCGCACGGCACCGAGTCCGCCTGGGCCTACACCCACGTGCCGCTCGACGTCGGCTCCGACGCGGGCGACGAAGGCCTCACCGGGGCCTGGGACGACAAGGAGCAGCAGATCATGGCCGACCGCGTGGAACGCCAGGTCGAGCGGTTCGCTCCCGGCTTCCGCGCGCTGATCCGCGCCCGCCGCGTCCTGGGCCCGCCCACACTCCAGGCGATGAACGCCAATCTGTACCAGGGCGCCATCAACGGCGGCACCACGTCCCTGCATCAGCAGCTCGTCTTCCGTCCGCTCCCCGGCACCGGGCGCCCGGAGACCCCCGTCACCGGGTTGTACCTGGCGTCCGCGGGCGCCCATCCGGGCGGCGGTGTCCACGGCGCCTGCGGCGCGAACGCGGCCCGCGCGGCGCTGCGCCGCCGGATTCCGCCCGGCCGGGCGGGGGCGCAGCGCGTCCTGGCCCGCCGCGACCGCACCGGCCGCAGGCAGTGACCGATGCGACCGCGCCGGTCCCAGGCGATGACCGATCCGGCGGGATGACCGATCCGGCAGAGTGACCGATCCGGCGGGATGACCGATCCCCCAGGTGGGGCACACGGCCCATAAGGGGTCATACGACCCACAGCGCGTCGTCCGGGACGTGCGCACCGGACGAGCCCGGCCCGTGCCGGGGTGAGACGGCGAGGGGATCGGTCCCATGCATGACGGCCCGCTCGTGAACCGTACGGTCGTGATCACGGGTGCGGCCCGTGGTCTCGGCGCCGCCCTGGCCCGGGACCTGGCCCACCGCGGCGCCCGGCTCGCCCTCCTCGGCCACGAGAAGGAGGCCCTGGAGGAGGTGGCCCGCTCCCTGCCGGTGCCCGCCCTCGCCCAGGAGGTCGACGTCACGGACGGCGCGGGGCTGCGGCGGGCCGCGGAGCGGGTGCGGGCCGTGCTGGGGCCCGCGTCCGTCGTCGTCGCGAACGCGGGGATCGCGGAGGGCGGCCCCTTCGCGGTGACCGACCCCGGCCGCTGGCGCCGCGTGATCGACGTCAACCTGACCGGCAGCGCGCTGACCGTCCGGACGTTCCTGCCGGACCTGCGCGAGACCGCCGGGTACTACCTCCAGGTCGCCTCCCTGGCGTCCTGCGTCGCCGCACCCATGATGAGCGCCTACTGCGCCTCCAAGGCGGGCGTGGAGGCCTTCGCGCACGCGCTGCGGGCCGAGGAGGCGCACCACGGGGTGGCCGTCGGCATCGCCTATATGAACTGGGTCGACACCGACATGATCCGCGCCGCCGACCGGTACCGGACCATGCGGGAACTGCGCGGTCACATGCCGCTCCCGGCGCGGCACGTGGACGCCGCGGAGCGTGTCACCGCCCGGCTCGCGCGGGCCGTCGAGGAGCGTCGTACCGCCGTCTACGTGCCCGCCTGGCTGCGTCTGGCCCAGATGTCCCGAGCGGCGCTGCCGGCGCTGGTGCTGCGGACCTCCCGGCGGCACCTCACTTCCCTGGAGGCGGCCGGGGTGCCGCTCGAGAGCACCGGGCTGCTCGGGGGCGGAGGGCGGGCGGACGAGGCGGCGACGGAGGCGAACGCGGGGCGGTGGGCTCGCGGTTGACGCCGGCGGTGGCCTTCGTCGACGGGGTGGTGGCTCCCGGTTGACAGGGTGGTGGCTCCCGGTTGACGGGATGATGGGCACGCGGTTGACGGCGCGTCGCCGTCGTATCGATCCGGTAGGTGCGTTCATGGCACAAGCGGGCACTTGGGACCGTGACCATGTGGCCGGCCCGCGTACCGGGCCGGCTGTGAACCGACACCAGGGAGGTTCGACTGATGGCCAGGTCGGGCAGCGGCAGCAGGATCGCGGCGTTATCCGTGGCCGGAGTGCTCGCCGGGACGGTACTGGTGGGCTGCGGGGACGGCGGGAGTGACAGCGACACGGCCGGGTCCGCGAAGAAGGCTTCCGCGAGCGGTGGTCCCGGCGCGCGGGAGGAGGGAACGCGGGCGGTCCGCTCCGCCTACGACAGGACGGCCGAGGAGGACACCGCGCGGGTGACGCTCAAGGTGCGGACCTCCGCGCAGGGGGACTCGGTGACCGCGGACGGCAAGGGCACCGTCGACCTGGAGGACGGTGACAGCGTCATGACCGTCACCGCCGAGGGGCAGCGGATGGAGCAGCGCGTGGTGGACCAGGTGCTGTATCAGAAGCCTCCGGCGGGGCAGGCGCCCGGCGGCAAGCCGTGGATCAAGATCGATCTGGAGAAGGTGGCCGCCCGGCAGGGAGCCGGCGGTCAGACCATGAACGACCCGGCGCGTTCGGCGGCGCTGGCCAAGGCGGTCGACGACAAGGACGTGACGGAGAAGGGCACGGCCGAGGTCGGGGGCGTGCGCACCACGCGCTACCGCGTGGTCGTGGACGTCGCCGAGCTGCCCGACGGCCGGAAGCTGAGCGAACAGGTCGGGCCCACCCTGCCCATGGACCTCTGGCTCGACGACGAGGGCCGGATCCGGCGCCAGCAGGTCGACATGACCGTCAAGGCCGCGCCCGCCGCGCGGGGCGAGTCCCGCGCGGGTGCCTCGTCCGGGCCGCGGCAGGTGACCGTGCGCACGGTGCTGGAGTTCACCGACTTCGGCGTGGACGTGGACGCGGACGCTCCCCCGGCGCGGCAGGTGACGGACATGACCGACGAGGCCGCCCGCCAGGGCGGGGTGCGGAGCTGATCGCCCGGCCCGGCCGGTGAGTGACGGGGTGTCACCGACGCGGGCGGGTGCGAGCGCCCCGGTCGCGGGTGCGGCCGGGGCGCCCGCGTGTCGGGGTGCGGACACCGACGCGGGTCCCGGCGGGTGCGGCGGTCAGTGGGTCCGCGTCACCCGGTGGGGGCCGTACCGTCCGGCCCGGCGGATTCCTGGCGAGTGCGGGCGCGGAAGGTGCGGCGGTAGGTGTCCGGGGGCACGCCGACCGTGCGGCCGAAGTGCCGGCGCAGGGTCGTGGCGGTGCCCATCCCGGTGGCGGCCGCGATGGTCTCGACGCTGTCGTCGGTGGTCTCCAGCAACTCCTGGGCGTACCGGATGCGTTGGGTCAGCAGCCACTGCAGCGGGGTGGTGCCGGTGACCGTGCGGAAGTGGCGGCCGAGGTGGCGTGTGCTCATCCCCGCCTGACGGGCCAGGTCCTCGACGGTCAGCGGCTGGTCGAGCCGTTCGATCGCCCAGGGGAGCAGGGCGGCGAGCGGGTGGCGGCCGGGGGCGGGCACGGGGGCGGTGACGAACTGGGCCTGGCCGCCGTCGCGGTGCGGTGGGACGACCAGGCGGCGCGCGACGGCGTTGGCGGTGGCCGAGCCGCGGTCGAGGCGGACGAGGTGCAGGCACAGGTCCATGGCGGCCGCCTTGCCGGCGGAGGTGAGGACGCTGCCGTTGTCGACGTAGAGCACGTCCGGGTCGACGCGCACCCGGGGGTAGCGCTCGGCGAGGGCGCGGGTGTGGGCCCAGTGGGTGGTCGCGGTCCTTCCGTCCAGCAGGCCGGCGGCCGCCAGCACGAACGCGCCGGTGCACAGGGAGGCCACCCGCGCGCCCGCGTCGTGGGCGGCGCGCACCGCGTCGACCAGGTCGGCGGGCGGTTCCCGGTCGACGTCGGCCCAGCCGGGGACGATCACCGTGCCGGCGAGCGGGAGACGGTCGAGTCCGTGGTCCGGCACCAGCTGGAACCGCTCGACGCGCACCGGGTCCGGGCCGCAGACGGCGACGTCGTACCAGGGTCCGGTGATGCCCTCGGGAGCCGAGGCGAACACCTCGTGCGCCAGCGACAGTTCGAAGTGCAGCATCCCGTCGGTGACCGCGAGGGCGACAGTGTCCATGTCCGGAATTGTATGGGTCACGTCGTTCCGGACACTCGCGGAGATCACCGGCGGCGGAAAGGATGTCCGGGAGTGATCGCACGGGGACGACGGAACGGGGAGACATCATGGAGCCGGAACACATGGCGCAGGGGCACATGGGGCCGGGGCAGACGGTGGCGGTGTTCGGGGCGTACGGCCACACGGGGCGGTTCGTCGTTGCCGAGCTGCGGGAGCGAGGGTTCGTCCCGGTGCTCTCCGGCCGTGACGCCGGCAAGCTGCGGGCGCTGGCCGCGTCGCACCCGGGGCTGGAGGTCCGTCCCGCGTCGGTCGACGACCCGGAGTCGCTCGACCGCGCGCTGGCCGGCTCGGCGGCCGTGATCAACTGTGCCGGGCCCTTCGCCACGACGGCCGCCCCGGTGATCGAGGCGGCCCTGCGCGCGAGCATCCCGTACGTGGACGTCGCGGCCGAGATCGAGGCAAACGCCGACACGTTCACCCACTTCGCGGACCGCGCCCGCGCCGCGGGAGCGGTGATCGTCCCGGCGATGGCGTTCTACGGCGGTCTCGGCGACCTGCTGACCACCGCGGCCATGGGCGACTGGACGGCGGCCGACGAGGCGCACATCGCCTACGGGCTGAGCGGCTGGCATCCCACCGCCGGGACGCGGGCCGCGGGCGCGGTCTCCCGGCAGCGGCGCGGCGACCGGCGCGTCCGCTACCGGAACGGGCGGCTGGAGTACCACCGGGACGACCTGCCGACGGTGCCGTGGTCCTTCCCGGACCCGATGGGCCGCCGGGACGTCGTCGGGGAGTTCACCATGGCGGACGTCGTCACCGTGCCGAGCCATCTGTCCATCCCCGACGTGCGCACCCATATGACGGTGGAGGCGGCCAGGGACGTCTCCGCCCCGGACACCCCGGCGCCGGCGGAGGCCGACGAGCGCGGGCGGTCCGCGCAGACGTTCGTGGTCGACGTCGTCGTGCGCTCCGGCGGCCGGGAACGGCGCGCCGTGGCCCGGGGGCGGGACATCTACGCCGTCACCGCGCCGCTCGCCGTCGAGGCAGTCGACCGGGTCCTCACGGGCCGCACCAAGACGACCGGAGTCGCGTCCGCCGGCGAGATCTTCGACGCACCCGACTTCCTCGGCGCGCTGTCGGCGCACCTGTCGGTGGAGCTGCGCGTCTGACGGTCCGACCGGGAAAGCACCCCGGGCCGGCCGGGCGCACTCGTTGGCCTTCGACGCCATGGGTCTGGCCGCCGACGCGGCGGTGGCCGCCGCCGAGCACGGAGGCGGACGGCTGCTTCCGTCCGCTCAGGTCGCGCCACTCCCGCCCGGGGTGAGCGCGCGGATGACGTGGTCGATCAAGGTGCCGAGATACTCGGGCTCCGGCGGGCCCAGATGGAAGACCAGGCGGTGGTACAGCGGGCCGTAGAACAGATCGAGGGCGACGTCCAGGTCGGCGTCCGGGTGGAGCTGGCCCTGTTCTTGAGCACGCCGCATACGCTGCTCGAATTCCTCGATACGCGGCCGGATCAGACGCTCACGCACGCGTTCGGCGAGTTCCGGGTCACCGAGAGCGTCGGCGATCAGGCCTGCGAGCGGGGCGTGCGACGGTGGGGAGAGGTAGTCGATGACGGCGGCCAGCTGGGTGCGCATGTCGGTGGCGAGGTCACCGGTGTCGGGGTGGGAGGCCGTGGTGTCGGCCGCCTCGTGGAGAGCTTCGAGGACGACGGCGCCTTTGGACGGCCACCACCGGTAGATCGTCTTCTTGCTGACGCCTGCGCGGGCCGCGATGCCTTCGATCGTCACCCGGCCGTACCCCTCTTCGCCGCACAGTTCGAGCGCCGCCGCGAGGATCGCGTCATGGCTCTTCCGGCTGCGCCGCTGTGGGTTCGGGGGCTTGGTCACAGCGCGCAAGACTAACACGACGACACGACACGTGGCGTGTTGACACGGACACGCTCCTGCGGGCAGTGTGTGCGGGCAAGACGACACGGCACGTATCGTGTCCCATCAGGCACGGGTGCAGGTCCCGGTGTGCGCTGCGAGAAAGGTGAGCGGTATCCCATGGAAAAGGTGTTTTCGGCCGACGGCACGGTCATCGCCTACGCACAGCAGGGCGCGGGCCCGGCCGTGGTGCTCGTCGGCGGTGCGTTCATGACCCGTGGCGCCTTCGCCGGGCTGGCAGGCCTGCTCGCCGATCGCTTCACGGTGATCACCTACGACCGTCGTGGGCGGGGTGACAGCGGGGACGCTCCGGCCTACGACGTCCAGCGCGAGGTCGAGGACCTCGACGCGCTGATCAAGCACGCGGGCGGCGAGGCCATGGTCTTCGGTATGTCCTCCGGCGCCGTACTGGCACTGGAGGCCACCGCCCGGGGCAGCGCCGTGACCCGACTCGCCCTGTACGAACCGCCCTTCATCACCGATGCCGGGCGTCCGCCGCTGCCGGCCGACTACGTCGCTCACCTCGACGAACTCATAGCGCGGGGCGCGTACGGCGATGCCGTGGCCTACTTCATGACGGCCGCGGTGGGCATGCCGCCCGAGGCGGTCAGCGGTATGCGGCAGGCCCCGTTCTGGGCCGCCATGGAGGCCACGGCCCGCACCCTGCCCTACGACGGCCGGGTCATGGGCGACACCATGTCCGGCCGTCCCCTGCCCGTCGACCGCTGGCGGTCCGTGACGATCCCCGTCCTCGTCGGCAGCGGGGACGCCGGCGCACCGCACATGCTCACCGGCGCCCGGGAACTCGCCGCGTCGGCAGGCAACTTCTCCCTGCGCGTCTTCCCGGGACAGCAGCACGACATCGACCCCCAGCTCCTCGCTCCCGTCCTGACCGACTTCTTCACCGCCGAGACGCAGGCATGAGCGGGGCTCCCCCATCCGGGGACATGTTCCCTCGACGGCTTCATCGCCGACCCTGACCATGAGCACCCCATGGGGCCGCATCACACGGATCCAGCCCCATCGACGACGCAGGAGGCAAGCGGGTGGCCCAGCTACTGAGAGTCCAGAACTTCAACGTCTCGCGTGACGGCATCGGCGCCGGCGAGGACCAGACCTTCGAGAATCCCTTCGGTCACGACGTCGATCCCGCGAGACTGTTCGCGTGGGCCGGTGCCACGGCCAGCTGGCCCATGCGCACCGACCCCGGGGGCAGCAGAGGACTCGACGACTACCTGACCCGGGACTACGCGCGCAACATCGGAGCCGAGATCATGGGCCGCAACAAGTTCGGGCCCCAGCGTGGGCCCTGGGAAGATCACGAGTGGCGCGGCTGGTGGGGTGACGAACCGCCCTTCCACACCCCCGTGTTCGTCATGACCCACCACGAGCGTCCCTCGTTCACGCTCTCCGACACCACGTTCCACTTCGTCGCCGGCGATCCGGCGTCGGTTCTCGAGCAGGCGCGGGAGGCGGCTCAGGGCAAGGACGTCCGGCTCGGCGGTGGCGTCACCACCATCCGGCAGTTCCTCGACGCCGGCCTCGTCGACACCATGCATGTGGCGGTCTCACCGGTGGAACTCGGCTCCGGTCTTCGGCTCTGGGACTCCCCCGATGAACTGCTCGACCGGTTCCACCTCGACGTGGTGCCCAGCCCGAGCGGCGTGACGCACCACCTCTTCTGGCGGAAGTGACCGAAGCGACCCGTGACCGGCCGGTCACGGCATCCGCGGCCGGCAGACAGGCAGGGGCGGCCGCACGGCGGATCGTCAGTCGACCGGCCAGGTGTGGGCGGGGGCGTTGAGGTGCATGTAGTCGATGTACTGCCCGGTCATCCGCCGCAGTGCCTCGTGCCGGCCGGTGTGGTCGATGTCCTGGATGTGGTGGAACATCTCCGACTGCCACAGCGCTCCGTTGCGGCCGTTGACGCACCGCTGCTCGATGATGCCGAGCAGCGGTTCCCGCCAGGCGGTGTCCATCCCGAACTGTTCGAGCCCGCGGTGCGCGAGGGGCAGCAGGCGGCGCAGCACCAGCTCCGTCACCGGGACCTCCCCCATGCCGGGCCAGTACAGCTGGGCGTCGATCCCGTGCCGGGCCGCGGCGTGGAGATTGGCCTCCGCGACCGAGAAGGACATGCGTGACCACACCGGACGGTCCTCGTCGACGAGGGTGCGGGTCAGGCCGTAGTAGAAGGCGCCGTTGGACAGGATGTCGGCCACGGTGGGGCCGGCGGGCAGCACCCGGTTCTCGACGCGCAGGTGCGGTACTCCGTCGACGACGGCGTAGACGGGGCGGTTCCAGCGGTAGACCGTGCCGTTGTGCAGGGTCAGTTCACCGAGTTGGGGGATGCCGCCGCGGTCGAGTGTCTCCTGCGGGTCCTCGTCGTCGCACAGCGGCAGCAGCGCGGGGAAGTACCGTACGTTCTCCTCGAACAGGTCGAAGACGGTGGTGATCCACCGCTCGCCGAACCAGACGCGGGGCCGCACTCCCTGCACCTTGATCTCGTCCGGGCGGGTGTCGGTGGCCTGCTCGAACAGGGGGACACGGGTCTCGCGCCACAGTTCCCTGCCGAACAGGAACGGGGAGTTGGCCGCCAGGGCGACCTGGACTCCCGCGATGGCCTGCGCGGCGTTCCAGTACGCGGCGAACTCGTCCGGGGAGACCTGGAGGTGGAACTGGGTGCTGGTGCACGCGGCTTCCGGCGTGATCGTGTCGGCGTACGTGCGCAGGCGTTCGACACCGTCCACCGAGATCAGCAGGTCCTCGCCGCGGGCGGAGAAGATCTGCTCGTTGAGCAGGTGGTAGCGCGGGTTCTCGGAGAGGGCAGCGAGGCCCACGTCCTTCTGTTCCAGCGTCGGCAGGATGCCGATCATGACGAGGTGCGCGCCGACCGCCGCCTTGTCCTCGGCGTGGTTGAGCGCGTCCCGGATCTCCTTCTCCCAGGAGTCGGGGCCGCCGGCGATCAGTCGCCGGGGCGCGATGTTGATCTCCAGGTTGAACCGGCCCAGCTCACTCGACCAGGCCGGGTCGGCGATCTGCTCCAGGACGTCCGTGCTGCGCAGGGCGGGCTCGGCGGCGTCGTCCACGAGGTTCAGCTCGATCTCCAGGCCGACCTGGGGGCGCTCGAAGTCGAACCGCGACTCGCGCAGCATCCGCGCGAACACGTCGAGGCACGTGTGCATCTTGGTCCGGAACCGGCGACGGTCCTCACGGGTGAACGTCAGCTCCGGGACGTCGCGTCCCATACGGGCCTCCCGGGTCTCCCGGGTCTCCTTGGCACGGATCCCCTCTTCGATCCCCACCTTCAGCGTCCCACTCCCCGAGCGCCCCAACCACCGCTCCCCGCGTACGGTGGCTCGTCCACTCCACCCGCGCCCATGGTCATGACATTCCGGCCTCGTGTCCCGCAGCCTGCCCCAGGCGATCGAGGGTCCGCGGGTCGTGCCGGAGGACCGGGGGTGGATGCCGTCGGAGTTCGTCGTGGTGGTCGTCTACGCTCTCGGGATGCGGCGCGGCGATGTCAGGCGGGACGACGGCACGTGGGTGGGGCTGTCGCTGGACGTGCGGGGTCGGCCGCGGCCGGGGCTGGGTGTGTTCAGTGCCGGGCCGCGCCTGCTGATCTCCCGGCTGTCCCGGCCGGTGCTTCTCGCGCTCGTCGACGAGCAGCTCGACGGGGTGGACTTCTGGCGCACCGACGAGTACCGCTCCTGTGTCCCGCCCTTGCGCGCCGACGTGGGGCGCGCTCTGGCGGGCCGTCCGCAGCGGTGGGCTCACCGGTTCGCGCAGTACCTCGTCGACTCGCCGGACAGCCCGTTGCACGACGGCCGGTGGCTGCTCTGGTGCGAGAGTCCGCTGCGGCGCTGGCGCCACCCCCGTGTTCCGCACACCGAGTACTGGGGCTCGATGCTCGTCGACGGCCATCCGGACGGATACATCGACTGGTATCTCCACTCCGGTTCGTGGGAGATCCTTCCGCTGCGGCCGATGCCCGGTGCCGGCGACAGCCGCGTCAAGGCGTACCGCAAGCAAGCGCGTGAGGGAACGCTCCCGCCCGTCCTGTTGTGGTGGGTCAGCGGCCTGGACTGCCATCTGGTCCTCGACGGTCACGCGCGGCTCGCCGCGGCGATCGCCGAATCCGTCGAGCCTCCGCTGCTGCAGCTGCACCGCACGGTGCCGCGTGACGACCTGGTTGCCCGCGTCGACGAGGCCGTGCGGTTCTACGAGGGCGAGCTGGCGCGCTTCGCCGAACTCCGCGCCGTCCACGGCCCCGCCGTCCCGGACGGCGCCGCCACCGCCGGCCCACGGCTCGTCCGCCTCCTGCACGGCCTGGACACCGCCCCACAGCCGACCTGGGCGTGGCCCCTGCCCGGCGGTGCGGACCGGTGGCGTCGCATCGCGCGCGAGGTGACGGCCGGCGCGGACTGGCCCTCACAAGGGCCGGATACGGGGGCGGAAGCGGTCAGCGGGGGGTGAGGAGGCAGAACTCGTTGCCTTCCGGGTCGGCGAGAACGGTCCAGTGGATCGCGGACTGATCGATGCCGGGGTCGGTCGCGCCCAGCGCGCGCAGTCGGGCCGCCTCCGCGGCCATGTCGTCGCCGGGGTAGGGGCTGACGTCGAGGTGGACGCGGTTCCACACGCGCTTGGGGTCGGGGGTGCGGACGAACTCCAGGTAGGGGCCGACGCCGGCGGCGGAGCGCAGGGTGGCGTGGTCGTCGGTGACCTCGTGCAGCGTCCAGTCCATCGCCTCGCCCCAGAACCGGGCCATCAACCGCGGGTCGGTGCAGTCGACCACGACGGCGGCGATCGGCCCGGTGTCCTGGTAGACCGGCCGGGGGTCCAGGACGCAGAACTCGTTGCCCTCGGGGTCGGCCATGACCTTCCAGGGCACGTCGCCCTGGCCGATGTCGGCGAGGGTCGCTCCGAGGTCCTTCAAACGCTCGAGCAGTTCCGCTTGATGGCCGGTCGAGGTGGTGGCCAGATCAAGGTGCACGCGGTTCTTGACCGTCTTGGGTTCCGGACGCGTGATGATGTCGACGCAGACGGCCGTGGGGTCCGGGTAGGAGAAGCCCACGGGTTCGAGGTTGGTGACGCCGGGTCCCTCGCTGTCGACACCCCACCCGAGTGCCTGAGCCCAGAACCGGCCGAGCGCGGTGTCGTCCTGGGCTTTCATGTTGATCTGTACGAGTCGTGTTGCCATGCGCAGATCGTAGAAGCTGCGCCGGCCCGACCGCCGCGATCAGGACAGGCGCGGGGCCGGGTGCCGGCGGTGGCCGCGTTCGACGGGACGTCCGGGGCAGCGCTCGACGGGACGTCCGGGGCAGCGCTCGACGGGACGTCCGGGCAGGGGATGTTCTTGTGGCCGCCCCGGGCCCTCTCCGCGTCAGCGCGGGGTCACGGCCAGGACGCGGGTGAGGGCGCCGTCGGGGCGGGCGGTGAGTTCCCGCCAGGTGCCCGTCTCCACGATGCGTCCGTCCTCGAGTACGGCGATGCGGTCGGCCCGGCGGATGGTGGCGGGGCGGTGGGCGATGACGAGGGTGGTGCGGTCGGCGCGGGTGCGGGCCAGGGCGGCGGCGAGTTCGGCGTCACCGCTGTTGTCGAGGTGGGCGGTGGTCTCGTCGAGGACGAGGACCCGCGGATCGCGGAGCAGGGCGCGGGCCAGGGCGATGCGGGCGCGCTGGCCGCCGGAGAGGGTGGCGCCGCGCTCGCCGACGGGGGTGTCGAGGGGGGCGATGCGGTCGACGCCGCACAGCGCCGCCACCTCGGCGAGCCGGTCGTCGTCGGCGTCGGGCGCGGCCAGGCGCAGGTTCTCGGCGAGGGTGCCGTGGAAGAGGGGGGTGCCCTGGCCGACGACGGCGACGGCGCGGCGCAGGTCGGCGTCGCCGAGGTCGCGCAGGTCGACGGGGTCGCCGGACTCCGGGACGAGCTGGACGGCGCCGCCGGCCGGGTCCCAGAAGCGGGCCAGCAGGTGGGCGCAGGTGGACTTGCCGGCGCCGGAGGCGCCGACGAGAGCGAGGGTCTGCCCGGCCGGGACGGTGAGGTCGAGGTCGCGCAGCACCGGACGGTCGTCGTAGGCGAAGCTGACGCCGTGCAGCCGGACGCCGAGCGGGCCGGAGGGCAGGGGGCGGGCCGTGGCGGGCTCGGGGGCGAGCGCGGGGGCCTTTGTCGCGGCGTCCACGCGGGCCGCGGCGGCGCGCAGGCCCATGGCCTGGCTCAGTGACCTGGCCGACTCGGCGACCGGGCCCAGCACGGAGAGGGCCAGCGCCATCGCGGCCGGCGCCCACGCGCCGTCCAGCCGCCCCGCGGTCACGGCCCGGGCGGCGGCGGCCACGACGCCGAGGACGGCGAGGACGATGAGCAGGTCGCGTACGGCGGCGGCCACGGAGTCCCAGGTCACCTCGGCGCGTTGGGCGTTCCCCAGGCGCTCGCCGCGCTCGGCGAGGCGGGCGCGGCGCTCGGTGAGGCGGCCGAAGGACAGCAGTTCGCGCAGGCCGTCGACGGTTTCCACGGTGTCGGCCGACAGGTCGGCGGCGGCCTGGCGGGTGCGGGCGCCGCGGTCGGTGCGGCCGCGGGCCTCGGCGAAGGGTGCCGCGGCGAGCAGCGCGGCGACCGGGACCAGGGCGGCCAGCAGCCACGGTTCCACGGCGGCGAGGACCATCGCGCCGCCGGTGAACACCGCCCCCGAGGCGAGGAGTTGGGCCGTGGTGTGGGCGTAGAAGAACTCCAGTGCCTCCACGTCGGCCATGGCGGTGGCGGCGAGGTCGCCGCTGCGGCGGCCCGCCACCCGGGCGGGGGCGCTGCGGGCGAGCCCGTCGAAGACCCGTACCCGCAGCTCGGCGAGGACGCGGTAGGCCAGGTCGTGCGAGAGGTCCATCTCCCGCCAGGTCATCAGGGCGCGCAGCACGACGAGGGCGGCCAGGACGGCGACGGTACCGGCCGTGGGGGCGCGGCCGGTGCTGACGGCGCTGCCGACCGTGTAGGCCGCGAAGGTCACCAGGGTGACCAGGGAGCCCTGTTCGACGAGGGCGGCGGCACAGGTGCGGGTGATCATGGCGCGGTGCCCGGCGAGTGCGGGCAGCAGCGCGCGCAGGGCGCCCCGGGCGGGCGGTGCGGGGTGCGCCAGCGCGGTGTCGGCGGTGCTCATGCGGCGAGGCCCTTCTCGTGCGTACGGCCCGCCGCGGCGAGCTCGGCGTACAGTCCCCCGGCGGCGACGAGGGTGTGGTGGTCGCCGACGGCGTCCACGCGGCCGTCGGCGAGGACGACGATGCGGTCGGCGTGCCGGACGGCGGCCAGCCGGTGCGCGACGACGAGGACGGTCCGGCCGCGCGCCGCGGCGGTCAGATCGCGGACGATGTCCGCCTCGCGGCGTTCGTCGACGGCGCTGGTGGCCTCGTCGAGGACGAGGACGGGCGCGTCGGCGAGCAGTGCGCGGGCCAGCGCGAGGCGTTGCCGCTGGCCGCCGGAGAGGGTGGCGCCGCGTTCGCCGAGGACGGTGGCGTAGCCGTCGGGCAGGGCGGTGATCTCGTCGTGGACGCCGGCGGCGCGGGCGGCGCGGACCAGGTCGTCGTCGGTGGCGTCGGGCGCGGCCAGCCGCAGGTTGTCGGCGATGGTGGCGGGGAAGAGGTACGTCTCCTGGGAGACGACGGCGATGCCGCGGCGCAGCGAGTCGAGGGTGTACGCGGTCGTGTCGCGGCCGTCGGCGGTGATCCGGCCGCGCTGCGGGTCGTGGTGGCGCAGCAGCAGGGCGAGCAGGGTGGACTTGCCCGCGCCGGAGGGGCCGACGATCGCGGTGGTGCGGCCGGCTTCGGCGGTGAAGGTGACCGAGCGGAGGGTGGGGCGGGCGGCGCCGGGATAGGTGAACTCCACGCCGTCGAAGGTCAGCCGGGGGGCGGTGGGCCAGGCGGCCGGTTCCCGGCCGGTGTCCTCGACGGCGGGTGCGGCGGTGCGCAGGGCGGCGAGTCCGTCGGCGGCGGACACGCCGAGGTATCCGGCGTGCCATTCGCGGGCGAGGTCGCGGACGGGCCGGAAGCACTCGCCGGCCAGCAACAGCACCAGGTAGGTGCCGGCCGGGGTGGTGGCGCCGGTCGCCGAGGTCCAGCAGGCGAGCAGCGCGGCGGCCGCGGTGCCGCCCTGGATGGCGAGGTCGGTGATGCCCGTGTCGACGAGCGAGACGCGCAGTTTGGCGACGGTGGCCCGGTGCAGTGCGGCCGACCGCTCCTCCAGCCGGCGCCGGGTGCGGCCGACGGCACCGGCGGCGCGCAGCGCGGGCATGCCCTGGAGGGCTTCGAGGTAGTCGGCGCCCAGTCCCTCGTAGGTGTCCCAGTGCTCCTTGCCGCGCCGGGCGAGCAGCCGGTCCCAGGCGCGGGGGCCGGCGAGGGCGAGGAGGAGGGCGGGGACGAGTCCGAGGAGGGCGCGCGGCTCGATGAAAGCCACGGCGACGAGCAGCAGGGGCGGCGCGGCGAGGGTGACGATCAGCTGGGGCAGGTAGCGGGAGACGTAGGCGTCGACGCCTTCGACGCCGTCGACCAGGGTGGTGCGGACGGCTCCGGCGCGGGCGGTGGTGAGGTGCGCGGGGCCCAGCCGGCCGAGGTGGGCGAGGAGTTCGTCGCGCAGCCGGACCCGGACGCGCGCGCCGGCGCGGGCGGCGGTGCGTCGCTGGGCGCAGCCGAGGACGGCGCGCACGGCGACGACGGCGAGGACCGCCGTGAGGAGCGCGGGCAGGGAGCCGGTCGTGCCGCGCGCGATGGCGGCGAGGGCCTGGGCGAGCAGGACGGCCTGGGCGAGCCAGCTCAGGGTGACGGCTCCCTGGAGGAGGGTGGCCGCGAGCAGCGTGCGCCGCGCGTGCCGTGCGGCGTGGCGCAGCTCCGGATGGACGATCACGAGGTCCTCTTCTCGGGTCGGCCGGACCCGAGGGCCAGGCCGTGGACGATCCAGTTCTGGTGGGGTGCGCCGCCCAGCGCGGCGCCCAGGTCGGCCCGCTGCCAGGAGCCGACGGGGCGGGCGGCCAGTGCGCGCCGCCCGGCGGCGAACTGGGCGCGGCCGACCGCGTGTCCGGCGTGCAGGTGGTCGCCGCGGATGCGTACGGCGTCGGCGTCGGACGGGCAGCCGTAGGCGAGCAGGACGGCGCCCGCGTCGGCGAGCCAGCGCTGTCCGGCCGCCCAGACGGCGAGGGTCGGCCGGGCCTCCCCGGCGGCGAGCCGCCGCAGGGTGCCGTCGGGCGCGGTCTCGACGAGTTCCGGTTCGGGCGCGCCGACGGCCGCGCACCACCGCAGCCGCCCGGCCCCGGCGGCCTGTGCGGCGGCCAGCACGTGCCGCAGGTCGTCACGCGCGGGGGTGCCGGTGAGGGGTGGCGGGGCGCTGCGGCGGGTCAGCAGGTCGGTGGGGGTGGGGACGTCCGCTGGGGAGGGGGGCTCGTCCGCCTCCTGGCCGGGGTGCTCGGGAGCGTACGACTCCGGCTCCGCGCCGGGCGGCGGGAGGTGTACGGCGGCCAGTGGCGACTCGGTGGTGCCGTCGAGGCGGAGGTCCGGCCGGGGTGTCCCGAGGGCCTGGGCGGCGAGCCGCAGCGCGGCGGTGGCGTGCCCGGTGTCGAGCAGCAGCAGGGGCCAGGCGCGGTGGCCGTAGTGGCTTTCCGTGCGCCGGGGGGTGACGGTCAGTTCGACGGTCGTCCCGGGCGGGGTGCCGTGCGGGGCCGGGCCCAGGTGGTGGACGCGGTGGCGCAGCGGGTCGTAGCCGTAGCGTCCGGGCGGCAGGGAGCAGCCGTCGCCGACGACGAGCAGGGCGTCGACGGGGTGCAGCGCGCCCGCGGACGGGGTGGGCCGCAGCCGCCCGGTGGGGTCGGCGGCGGCCAGCGACAGGCGCAGCAGCCGGTCCAGGTCGAGCCGGCCGGGCGTGGCCGGGGGCAGCGCGTGAGCGGGGCCCGGCCAGTCGGGGACGGCGGGCCCGGCGGGGGTGTCGGGGCCGGGCCGCTCGGCGCTGCGGGCCCGGGCGAGGGCGGTGACCAGATCCACGGCGCGGCTCACATGTGCGGCGGAGGGGCGAGGGTGAAGTCCTCCGGGGCGCGCGGCGGCGTGGTGCGCCAGCCGCGGGCCAGGGCGGCGTCGGCGAGGCGGGGGCAGCCGAAGTAGCCGAAGGCGGCGGGGGCGTTGGGGAGCAGTCCGGAGACCAGGACGCGGGCGACGCGCAGTCCGGTCTCGGCGATGTCCTCCGTGGTCAGGTCGAAGGTCATGACCCGGTGGCCGCCACGCTCCAGCGCGCGCCGCATCCGGTCCGGGCTGCCGGGCTCGACGGCGTCGACGGGCACGACCCCGAGGGCGGGGTCGGTGAACCGGCGGGCCTCGGTGGCCATCCGCGGGTCGAGCCACACCTGGACGTGTGCGCCGAGGTCCCGGACGTGCTCGAAGTGGGGGCCGCAGGAGTCGAGGTAGCGGCGGTCCTCGCGGTGGTCGAGGTAGAGGCCCTTGGCGAGGAGTCCGGCGTCGACGGCCTCGAAGACCCAGCCGTCGGGTCCGGTGAGGCCCTGGGTGAAGACCCAGGTGTGCACGGCTTCGAGGACGGCCTTGCGGGCGGCCTCGGCCGGGTCGTACTTGCAGGCGAAGCCGGCGGCGTACAGGCCGAGGCGCGGGTCGTGGACGAGGGCGGCCATGCAGGGGGCGAACTCGGAGGGCATCTCGGTGATCCAGACGCGCAGCCCGGATCCGGCGAGGTCGTCGGCGAGGCCGGGCACGGTGTCCGGGTCGATGCCGCGGGCGGGTCCGTCGAGGTGCCACCACAGTTCCAGCGCGTCGCGTTCGGCGATCTCCAGCAGGCCGCGTTCCACGGCGTCGTCGAAGCCCTGGCCGGTGGCGATGCCGGCGTAGTTGAGGTGGTGGGTGCGCGGCAGCGAACGCAGGTCGCCCTGGCGCCAGTTGAGGTGGGTGAGCGACACGGGTGCCCACACCTCGGTGCTCTCCCCGCCGGGCAGCCGTTCGGTGCCGCGGGTCCACAGGGCGGGGGTGTCGTCGGTGAGGGGTCGGTAGGGGAACTTGGGCCGGGTGTACTGCCAGTCGGCGTACGCGGGCAGGTCGCCGGGGCCGTACAGGCGCAGGCCCTTGCGGGTGAGTTCGGCGGCGGTGGAGTGCAGGGGCGCGTCGCGGTGGCCGGGTGGCGGGAGGCGGTTGCCGCAGTAGCGTTCGACTCCCTCGGCTATCGCGGCGATCCGGGCGGTCTCGGGGTCGCCGAAGGAGGTGCCGAGCGAGACCCGGTCGGCGGGCCACAGGCCGAGCTTGCGGGCGTCGGCGACCTCGGCGGTCATCGCGGTGTAGCGGGGCGGTGTGCCCGGCGGGTGTTCGACGGGCTTCACCTTGCGGACGATGCCGCAGACCGGGTCTACCAGGGCTTCCAGCGGCAGCGTCGTCATCGCAGGATCTCCTCCGCGGGGTCGGTCGGGGTCGGTCGGGTACGGAGCACGCTCAGCCGGAGTTCGAGGCGGTCCGGGTCCACCTCCCGTGCGGAGGGGGTGAGCCGGGTGGCCGTGATCGGGTCCTCGCCGGTGTGCGGGTTGCGGGCGTGGGCCGGGAAGTGGTGCCCGGCGATCTCCAGGCGGAGCCGGGTCCCGGCGGGCAGCCGCCGGGCGATCCGGCCCAGCGGGATGGAGAACTCGGCTTCCTGGCCCGGGGGTTGGCCGTGCCGCCGCGCGACGCCTACGGCCAGCCGCTCCGCATGCTGTCCTGCGGCACGTGCCGGGGCGAGCGTTGAGGCGTGCTCTCCGGCGAGCGGTGGGGCATGGTCCGAGCCAGGTCCTGCGGCACGCCGTGGGGCATGGTCCGCGGCGGGTGTTCTGGCGGGTTCTGCCGGGGCGAGGGCGACGAGCCGTGCGAACCAGTCGGCGGACGGGGTGGCGGCGCGGGCGCGCAGCCGCACCCGGGCGGGCCCGAGCAGGTCCAGCGGGCGCGGCAGGGGCGCGGTGACGAGCACGCAGCGGTCGGGCTCCCCGTCCACGGGCACGCTCAACTCGCCGGAGGCCACCGGGTGTTCGGGGTGGGCGGTGAAGGCGGTGCCGCACAGGGGGCGCAGGCGGGGCGCGTACGGCTCGCCCTCGTCGTCCGCCGCCGTCCACAGGGGGCTGCCGCCGAGTGCCACGGCTCCGCCGCGTCCGCCGGTGAGGTGTCCGGCGAGCGCGGAGCGGGCCCAGCGGGCGTAGAGGTCGCCGAGGCGCACCCGGTGGGCGGGGTGGGCGCCGGGGCCGGGTGCGGCGACCAGGCCGTGTCCCCACGGTCCCATGAGCAGCCGCGGGCAGGGGCCGCCCCAGTGGCGCCACAACTCGACGGTGTCCTCGGCGAAGTGGTCGTGGTGGCCACCCACGGCGAGCAGCGGCATCCGCGCGCGGGGGGCCCGGGCGATCAGCCGTCCCCGGTCGCGGTGGTGCCACAGTCCGGGCCAGGAGGGCAGCTCACGGCCGAGCCGTGACGGCAGGTCCAGCAGGGGCAGGTGGGTGAGCGCGTCCGGGTCGTCGGCGAGGGCCTTGTCCAGCGCGCCCTCGTCGGAGTCGGGACGGTCGCCGTGGGCCGCCCACCATCCCGCGCGGGTCAGCAGCCGCTCCACGCCGCTCGGTTCGCGGGCGGTGTCGGCGGCGCCGAGGGCGGGGACGGCGGCGATGACGGCGTCCGGGCGGGCGTCCTCGGGCGCGTCCAGGGCGAGGGTGACGGCGCAGTGCGCGGCGTAGGAGGCGCCGTACGCGACGATGCGCCCGTCGCTCCAGGGCTGCCTGCGGATCCAGCGCGCGGTGTCCGCCCCGTCGGCGGCCTCGTGCGCGTAGGGCCGCCACTCCCCCGCCGAGCCGTGCCGTCCGCGCACGTCCTGCGCCACGGCGGCGAAGCCGCGGCGCGCCCAGCCGCGCAGTTCGGCGTGGTGGGCGCGGCGGTCGTAGGGGGTGCGGACGAGGACGGCCGGGAACGGGCCGGGGCCGTCGGGGAGGCGGATGTCGGTGGCCAGGCCGTGCACCGCCGCGGTGTACGTCGTCACCTGGCGGTCACCGGTATCCGCGCGACGTCGGGGACGGGCAGCACCGGGTGTTCGGTGACGGTCAGGGTGCGCAGGTCGACCCGGCGCAGGCGGCGCCGGGCGGGCAGGGCGCCGGTGTCGGGGGCGTCGGTGGCCCAGCGGGTGAGGTCGTCGGCGAGGAGTGCGGCGAGCAGCGCCGCGGCGGGGGTGGTGAGGCGTACGGGGGCGCCGGTGGTGCGGGGTCCGCTCCAATAGGCGGCCAGTTCGCGGTGGGCGGGGGTGGCGGCGAGGCGGCGGGCGCGCAGGTGGGCGGAGGTGACGTCTCCGGGGGCGGCGGCGACCGGTTCCAGGTACGCCTGCCAGCCCTCCCGGTGGCAGCGCAGCCAGGCGACACCGTGCTGGGGCAGCCGGTCGGCGTCGTCCCACAGGCCGTCGGGCACGGGCCCGTCGAGGCACCAGACGACGGCGGCGGCAGCCTCCGGCGCGACTGCCTCGCCGGGTGTGCCGGGGCGGGGTTCGGCGCCGGCTTCCCGCAGCAGCCGGGTGAGCGGTCCGGTGAGCACCGGGTCGCCCAGCACGAGGATGTCGCGCCGCGCGGCGGGCCAGGCGGCGGCCGCGGCGGGGGGGCCGCCGGTCCCGGCGCCGGCTTCGACGTCCGTGCCGGCTTCAGCTTCGGCGTCCGTGCCGGCTTCAGCTTCGGCGTCCGCGTCGGCATCGGTCAGATAACCGGCCGCGCCGAACGCCGCGACGAGCCGGTCGAGTTCGCCGTCCGCGCGGGCGGTGTCCGCCCCGGCCAGCCGGGCGCGGAGCGCGTCGACGTCGGCGTCGCCGGTGCGGACGCGGAGGAACTCGCCGTCGGCCGTGCGGACGGCCAGCTCCCGGCCGTCGACGGCGACGACCTCGACACCGGGTGCGAGCTGGCTGCGGGACACGTCGGTTCTCCTACGGGGCCGGATGTCGGGAAGTGGGGAGCGGGCCCGCCCTTGGAACGGACGGACGGGCCCGCGGGTGAGGGGGGAGCCCTCGCTTACTCCTCGGTGTCGTCGAAGGGGTTCTCGACGAGAGCGTTGGAGTGGGACGCCGAGTCGTGGGCCAGCTGACCCGGGTCGGCGATCGGCGCGAAGACCTGCTCGTTCTCCACGAACGTTCCTCCTTCACAAAGGGGTTGTGACGTTCCGTTGAGCGCCACGACCAGAACACTAATGAATACGATTATCGTTTTACTAGTTGGAGAGGGGGTGATCTGGGTAACACACGGGCCAGTCCCCCTCGGGATCCCGGCCGACCCGCCCGGCGACCCGCAGCACGTCCGCGAGGAAGGCCGGGGTGACGACCTCCTCGGGCGCGCCGTCGGCCACCACGCGCCCGTCGCGCAGTGCCACGATCCGCTCGGCGAAGCGGGCGGCGTGGGCGAGGTCGTGCAGCACCATCACGACGGTGAGGCGGCGTTCCTCGCGCAGCCGCACCACGGTCTGCAGCACGTCGAGCTGGTGGTGCAGGTCGAGGTAGGTGGTCGGCTCGTCGAGCAGCAGGACGCGGGTGTCCTGGGCGAGTGCCATGGCCAGTCGCACCCGCTGCCGCTCCCCGCCGGAGAGCGCCTCCACGGGCCGGTCCGCCCAGTCGGCCACGCCGACGTCCTCCAGCGCCCGGCGCACCACGGTGTCGTCGCCCTCGCGCAGCATCCCGAGCGGGCCGCGCGCCGCGTACCGCCCCTGCCGTACGAGCTGACGCACCGTCATGCCCGGTACGGCCGGCGCGGACTGGTGCAGCAGCGCTACCCGGCGGGCGGCGGCGCGCCGGGAGAGCCGGGCGAGGTCGTCTCCGCCGAGCAGCACCCGCCCCTCGCCGGGCCGCAGCAGCCCGGCCGTGAGCCGCAGCAGGGTCGACTTGCCGCAGCCGTTCAGGCCGACGAGGGCGGTCAGTTCGCCCGGTTCGACGGTCAGGTCGACGCCGCGCAGCACGGGCCGGCCGGGGTATCCGAAGTGGACCCCTTCGACACGGATGCCGACGGGTTCGCTCATGCCATGTCCTTCACGTCCGTAGGGTGTTCGGCCGGCCGGGCCGTGCGGCACCGCCTCGCCGGCGGAGTCGCCGGCCGGGCCGGCGGCGGTCGCGGTCAGAAGCTCCCGCCCGGCGTGCGGCGCACGACGATCAGCAGCAGCACCGCTCCGGCACAGGTGGTCAGCGCGCCGACGGGCAGCGAGAACCGGCCGGCGTCCTCGACCGCGGCCAGCAGCCGGGAGATCGCCTGCGCCGCCGCGTCCGCCCCGCTCACCACGAGCGCGCCGAGCAGCGCGGCACCGGGCAGCGCGATGCGCAGATCGGCGCCGAAGACGGCCACCGCGACATGCGGCACCAGCAGTCCCACGAAGCCCAGCGCGCCCACCGAGGCGACCGCGCCGGCCGTCAGGGCGACCGCGCACAACAGGGCGAGGGTGCGGGCGCGGGCAGCGGACAGCCCGGCCGCCGCGGCGAGTTCGTCCCCGCAGCGCAGCAGGGTCAGCGGCCCGGACAGCAGCCAGGCGACGACGAGCCACGGCAGCGCCCACGGCCACAGCAGATGCCAGTGCTGCCACACCCGGCCCTCGGTGCTGCCGACGAGCCACTGCACGACGCTGCCGAGTTCGCCCGGCGCGACCAGCAGCACCATGGCGGTGAGTCCGCCGAGCACCGCCGAGACCAGCACCCCGTGCACCGCGATCTGCGCCGGATCGCCCCGGCCGCGCCCGGTCAGCAGCCACAGCAGCCCCGCCCCGGCGCAGCCCCCCAGGCACGAGGCGACGACCACGGCGAACGGCGACTGCCAGCCCGCGAGTCCGAGTCCCGTCGCGGCGACCGCGCCGAGCACCGCGCCCGGTGTGACCCCCGTGACCTCCGGACCGGCGAGCGGATTGCGCAGCGCCGACTGCAGGACGAGACCGGCCGCGCCGAGACAGGCGCCCGCGCCGAGGGACACCAGCAGGCGGGGCAGGCGCAGTTCGAACAGCACGTGGCGGTCCAGCGGCTCACCGCCGCCGGTCAGTACCTCCCAGACCACGCCCGGGGACATCGCCCGCCCGGCGAGCAGGGCGGCGCCCGCGGCCAGCAGGAGCAGCGCGCCCAGCACGCCGTAGCGCCGGGCCACGACGCGTCCCCGCGCGGGCGTGCCGAGTATCCGTGCCGTCATCGCGCCCTCCGCAGCAGTGCCACCCCGGCCGGGACGCCGAGCAGGGCCGTCCAGGCGCCGGCGGGGGTCTCGGTGGGGGCCAGGGCGAGCCGGGCGGGAACGTCGGCGACGGCCACCACGGCCGCGCCCCACGCCGCCGACCAGGGCAGCCAGCGCACGGCGTCGGAGCGGGGGTTGAGGCGCCGGGCCAGGTGCGGGGCGAGGAAGCCGACCCACGCCACCGGGCCGCACACGGCGGTCACCGGGGCGATCAGTACGACGGCGACGGCGAGCGCCGTGAACCGGGCCCGGCGCACCCGCACGCCCAGCGCCTCCGCGTCGTCGTCGCCGAGCCGCAGCACCGCGAGGACCGGGGCGCACAGCACGAGCGCGGGGACGGCGATCAGCAGCCACGGCCACAGCCCGGTCACGTCGTCCCAGGTGCGTGCGGACAGCGAGCCGAGCAGGTAGCGGTAGATCAGCTGGAGGTCGAGCTGGTCGGCCATCACCATGAGCACGAGCAGCGCGGCCTGCAGGGCGGCGGCGACCGCGGCCCCGGTGAGCAGGACGGCGGAAGGGCTGCGCCCGAGTCCGGCCGCGAGCAGGGTCAGTCCGCCGCCGAGCGCGGCCCCGGCGATGGCCAGCAGGGGCTGGACGGCCGCCGGAAGCGTGACCGCCAGCACCAGGGGCGCGGCGACGCCTAGGGCGGCGCCCGAGGACACGCCCAGCATCTCGGGGACGGCCAGCGGGTTGCGCAGCGCTTCCTGCAGGACCAGTCCCGCCGCGCCCAGGCAGGCCCCGGCGACGAGCGCGAGGACCAGCCGGGGCACCCGCAGTTCGGTGACCACGACGCGGGTGATCTCGTCGCCGCCGAACAGCCGGTGGAGCGGGACGTAGGGCGTGCCGAGGCACAGCGCGCACCATGCCGCGAGTGCGAGCAGGGCGGTCAGGGCCGCCGCCTGGGTCCAGCGCCGGGCTCCCGGCCGCCGCTTCGGCGCGCCGGCACCGGCGGAGGGGGCCTCCGCCGGTGCCGCGGTGCGGGTGGGCGTGCTCACCGCAGCGCGGCCACGGCCTCGTCGAGGACGAGGCCCAGTGAGCGGGTGCCGCGTCCCTTGGCCCACACCTCGGAGTTGACCTCGTGGACGTCGCCGTTCTTCACGGCCGGGATCTTGCCCCACAGCGGGTTTTTCGCCAGCTTCTCGGACAGCTTGCCGTCCGGTTCGCCGAAGCTCATCGTCTCGACGAACAGCACGTCGACGTCCCTCGCGAGGATTTCCTCGAGGCTGTAACTGCCCTCGACGCCGCGCGACTTCCAGGGGTACTCGGCGAGCTTCGGGAACAGGCCCGCGACCACGTCGGTGCCGGGGGTGGCGACGCCGAAGTTCTCGTCGCTGCCGTAGATGATCAGTGCGGTCTTGTCGCTCTTCTTCCGCTCGGCGGCGGCCAGTTTGACGCGGAAGGCCTTCTCCGCCTTCTCGCCCTCGGCGGTGCGGCCCGTGAGGGCGGCGACGTCGCGCAGATAGCCCACGCTGTCCTGCCACTTGGCGGGCTGCACGGGCCAGAAGGTGGTGGCGCCCTTCAGCGCGGGGGCGAGCTTGCCGTGGGTGTCCTCGAGCCCGATCACCAGGTCGGGCTTGTGGGAGAGGATCGCTTCGACCTCGGGGGCGATGAACCCGCCGGGGACGACCGCGACCTCCTTCGCCTTCTCCTCCCCCAGGAAGCCCGGCTGGGCGAGGAGTTGGCTGTTGGTGGCGACGGGGACGATGCCCAGCTCGGTCAGGATGTCGTCGCAGAGCGCCACCAGGCAGACGATGCGCTCGGGCTTCTTCTTCAGGGAGACGGTCACGCCGCGCGCGTCCGTCAGCCGCAGGGTCTCCTTGATGGGGTCCACCGTCACATCGGTGACGTCGGCCTTCGCGTCGTCGGCGGCCGCCCCGCTCTCGGTCGAGGTGTCGGCGGAGGCGCCGCATCCCACCAGGACGGAACCCAGGATCACGGCGGCCAGTCCGCGCCGTATGGCTCGCAGGGGTGAGCGCAGCATCGGTGCCCTCGTTTCTTGTCGTGAGTGTGCTGAGTGTTCTCGTGGTCCGGAAACGCACCGACCATACATGATAATCATTTTCAGACACGCTCAATGTGCCGACGAAGGGCCGCCGATGACGACCGAACCGCTGCTCCTGGTCTCCGACCACGTGGACGGATGCGTCCATCTCGTGACCGTGCCGGACGGGGCGGAGGCGGGCCGGCTGCCGGGCCGTCATCTCTCCGAGCACGCCGGTTTCCTGGCCCTGCCGGGCGGCCGGGTGGCCTGTGTCGACGACCGCCGCGGCGAGCTGCTGGTGCTCGACCCGTCCGGCCCGCGACTCCTGGCGGCGGCGATACCCGTGGCGGTACCCGCCGAACACCTGGCCACCGACCCCTCGGGCCGGTGGGTGGCCGTGACGACCGGGCTCGGCAAGAACTCCGCGCCGTGGTCGGACCTGCTCACCGTCGTCGATCTCGCCACGGGGGACGCCGTACGGGTGCGCACCCGCGCGGGCGAGCCCGGTGTCACGGTGCTCGGACCCGACCGGCCGCTCCTCGTCCTCCGCCACCGCGAGCCCGGCTCCCTGGCCGTCCACCGCGTCACCGACCTGCTCGCCGCGCCCCCCGGCTGCCCGCCCGTCACCCCGGTCGCCCGCCTTCCGCTGCCCGGCGACGGCCACGGCGACGCCCAGGACCCGCGTACGGCGACGGTGTTCGCGGCCACCGGTGAGGGCGTGCACCGGGCGCGCCGGGAGGGCGACCACCTCGTGTCGGAGCCGGTGATCCCCTGGGGCGCGCCCGCCCGCGGCTGGTACCTGCGCCTGGACCCGCGGCGGCGCGCCCTGTGGTCGACGCTGCGCGGCGGCCCCGCGGACCCGCTGCGCTGGCCGGAGTGGACCAACCAGGCCTGGCGGTACGACCTGCACACCGGGACCACGGCCCGCACGGACCTCGGTCCCGGCCTCGTCTTCCGCCTGGCCCTCGCCCGCGCGCACACCGCGTTCGCCCGCGTCCATCCCGACGGCGACGAGCTGATCCTGCTGAGCGCGGACGGAGCCGTCTCCCCTGTCCCCCTGCCCGCCATGGACGGCGCGCCCCGGCGCGGCGGCACCCCGTGGGAGGGCGTCCAGCGCCGCGCGGTGGCCGCGTCACCGGGCGCCGACTGGGTCGCCGTGACCCGCGGCGGCCACGGCGAGATCCACCTCGTCGACGCCACGGCCGGCCAGGAGACCCACCGCCTCCGGGTGGACACCCCCCTCCACCACGGCGGCCACGCGGTCCTGCTGCCGCAGGCCGACGGGGAGGAGCGTGATCTGGTGGGGCGGTGACGCGGGGTTGTCACCGGCGGCTGACGACGGGCGTGCTGAGCCGTGTTCCGGCGCGACGCCGAGCGGCGTAGGCCGCGAACGCCGTAGGGCGTCATGGGCCGGAGGTCTTTCATGCGCCGGAGGTCTCTCATGCGCCGGAGGTCTCTCATGCGCCCGAGTGTTCGTAGGGCGCCGAGGGGGTCGTCATGCGCCGGGGCGGTCGTCGGGCGCGGGGGCGGTCGTCATGCGCCGGGGCGGGCCGCGGGGCAGCATGGTCGGTAGTGGCCCCGCTGCTCCCGGTCGCGGTGCCCGGAGGAGGTGGCAACCGTGCGGACGCCGCTGTGCGACGTGCTCGGGATCGAGGTGCCGGTCATCGGTGCGCCGTTCGGACCGTTCGATCAGGTCGAGGTCGCGGCCGCGGTGTGCGAGGCGGGGGGGCTCGGCAGTCTGGGCACGGCGGTGCGCCCGCTGCCCGATCTGCGGCGTCAGTGGGCACGGATGCGGGAGTCGACCGACCGGCCGTTCGCGATCAACCACACCCTGCGGCCGCTGAACGAGGAGGCGTTCGAGGCGACCCTGGCCGAACGTCCGGCGGCCGTCTCGTTCCACCTGGGGGTGCCCGGGGACCTGGTGCGGCGCGCGCATGACGCGGGCGTGCTGTGGATCCAGCAGGTGATGGACGTGGACCAGGCCGGGCAGGCCGTGCGCGCGGGCGTGGACGTCATCGTCGCGCAGGGCGGTGAGGCGGGCGGCCAGGGCGGCGAGGTGTCGACCATGGTGCTGGTGCCGCAGGTGGTGGATGTCGCGGGAGACATCCCGGTCGTCGCAGCGGGCGGGATCGCCGACGGCCGGGGGCTGGCGGCGGCGCTGGCGCTGGGCGCTCAGGGCGTGGTCATCGGTACCCGGCTGCTCGCCTCGGTGGAGATGCGGATCGCCGGGGAGTGGAAGGAGCGGATCGTCGCCGCCGACGCGCGGGACACGATCAAACTGGCCCACAGCGACCGGTACCTGCCGCCGTTCTCCCGGCCGGGCGCCTACGGCGTTCCGCGCTCCCTGCGCACGCCGTTCGCCGAGGAGGCCGAAGAGCATCCCGAGCGGGTGGACCCGGCGGAGGCCGGCCCCCGGCTGCTGGAGGCCATGCGCGGCGGACGGGGGCACGAGTTCCTGCCGTTCACCGGGCAGTCCGCGGCGCTCGTCCACGACGTCCTCCCGGCGGCCGAGATCGTACGGCGGACGGTCGCCGACGCGGAGGCCGTCCTGCGCCGGGCCGCCGGGGCGTACGGGCCCGCCGCTCCGCGCTGACGGGCATCCGTCCGCCTCCGAAGGGAACCCGCCCTCTCATGCACATCGACCTGACAGGACGCACCGCGCTGGTCACCGGCTCCACCCAGGGCATCGGCGCGGCCATCGCCGTGGCCCTCGCCAGGGCCGGGGCCCGCGTGGGCGTCAACGGCCGTGACGAGCGGCGCGTGGCACAGAGCGTGGAGTCGCTGGCCGGGCAGGCGCCCGGCGCCGACCTGGTGCCGGTGTCCGCCGACGTGACCACCGAGGACGGCACGGCCCGGGTGGCGGAGCTGCTGCCCCGGGTGGACATCCTCGTCAACAACCTGGGGGTCTTCGGCGCCGCCGACCCGCTGGAGATCACCGACGACGAGTGGCGGCGCTATTTCGAGGTGAACGTGCTGGCCGCCGTACGGCTGACCCGGCAGTACCTGCCCGGGATGACCGAGCGCGGCTGGGGCCGGATCCAGTACGTCGCCAGCGACTCGGCGGTCGTCATCCCGGCGGAGATGATCCACTACGGCATGTCGAAGACCGCGCTGCTGGCGGTGAGCCGCGGCTTCGCCAAGAAGGCGGCGGGCACGGGGGTGACGGTGAACTCCGTCATCGCCGGGCCCACCCACACCGGCGGCGTCGAGGACTTCGTGTACGAACTCGTGGACCGGGACCTGCCCTGGGACGAGGCCCAGCGCAGGTTCATGCGCGAGCACCGACCGCAGTCCCTGCTCCAGCGGCTGATCGAGCCGGAGGAGATCGCCCACATGGTCGTCTACCTCAGCTCCGAGCAGGCCTCGGCCACGACGGGCGGGGCACTGCGGGTCGACGGCGGATACGTCGACTCGATCCTTCCCTGACCGACGGTGGCCCCGGTCGCGACGAGCGGCCGGTCGACCGCGGCGGCCAGTTGGTGCGCCGTGGTGGTGTTCGGCTCGGCCGGGGCGACCAGATGCGCGGGGAGCAGGGCGGCGGAGGAGGCCGCCGTGGCGGTCACGGGCACGATCGGTCTCTTCACTGAGTGCGGTGCGGCGGTGCGGGAGTGCGGTGCACGGTTCTAGAGGTGCTCGCCGGCAAGTCCGACGGACCCGCGCAGGGCGACTCCCGTACGGGAGCGGGCCGGGGACCCCGTGCACAGACGGTTCGGCGCGGGAGTCGGCGGTCGCCAGGAGGTGTGTGCGCCGTCAGACGACCGTCGGGGCCGCTCCGAGGGTGGGGGTGATGCGGGCGCGGTGGCCGTGGCCGCAGTGGACGACGCGGTCGCCGAGGCCGAGCGCCTCGATCTCGGTGAGGAACGCCTCCAGGGGCGACCGCATGACCGTGTAGTCGCCGTAGTGGACCGGCAGCAGAAGGCGCGGGTCGAGGCGGCGGGCCAGCTCCGCTCCCTGAGCGCCGTCCATGGTGACCACGAAGCCGCCGGGCAGGCGGGTGCCGCCGAGGTGGAGGATGGCCAGGTCGGCGGCCGGGAAGCGCTGGGCGATCTCGTCGAGGCCGTCGTGGACGACGGTGTCGCCGGAGACGTACAGCCGCATCCTGGGCGGCCCTCCGGCGGGACCGAACTCCAGCATGCTGCCCATCACCGGCGGCAACAGGCCGCGCAGCACGAGGTGCGCCGCGTGGCGTCCCGGCAGCGCCGTCACCCGCACCTGGTCGTCACCGCGCCGGAGGGTCAGCCCCTGCCAGGTGCGCAGGCCCGCGGTGCGGGGGAAGCGGTGCACCACGCGGAGCCTGCGTGCGGCGTGCGGCGTGGTGAGCACGGGGACGGCGTGGTCCAGTTCGCGGCGGGCCCGGCGGTCCCAGTGGTCGCCGTGCAGGTGCGAGAGGACGATCGCGTCGAGCCGGGGCAGGTCGCCGGGGCCGAGCGCGGGCTCGGTGAGGCGGCGGCTGAGCAGGCCGTAGCCGAGGTAGGCGTACTGTCCCCGGTGCAGGAAGTTGGGGTCGGTGAGCAGGGTGAGCCCGCCGTAGCGCAGCAGGACGGTCGCGTTGCCGATGAAGTGCAGTTCGACCGCGCCGTCGGTGGTGTCGTCCATGATGCGCGCCGTGACCGTTCTGCCCGACGGGGCCGCGGGACGGCCCCGTGCGTGGCGTCGTCGTGGTTCTCGGTGGTTCTCAGCGGTTCTCGGTGATCTCGGTGGTTCTCAGTGCTGGTCGGGGTCCGCCTCGTCGGCTCCGCTGCCGGAACGGCTGGGCTGGCCGCCGCCACTGGTGCCGTAGCCGCCGGGGACGCCCGGGACGCTGTCCTCGTCCGCCTCGGCGCGGCTGATGTGCCGGACGGCGCGCACGTTCGAGCGCCGCTCGGGGTACGGGTAGCTGAAGGGCTGGGACTCCGCGCGCTTCTCCTCGTCCTCACGGATCTCGGATTCGGGCTTTTTGTCAGGTTTGGTCATGCCTTGCGGGTAACCCGGCACGCCGACGCTATGCAGTGCCGGGCCCTCGGACGGGTACTCGGGCACGCGTCGATCGAAGACCGGACCCCGGCCGTACGGAGGGATGAGAGACATGACCGTCCCCGACGAGAACCGCCCGAAGACGGGGAAGACCGAGGACACCTCGGCCACGCGCCCCGACCAGGAGCGCGGCCAGGCGAAGCACGAGGAGGGCGCCGGCCGCAGCATGCAGGAGGCGCTGGAGGAGGCAGGCGTCAGGTCGGAGGACTTCGAGGAGGAGAAGTAGCGGCTCACGGGCCAGGAGAAGCCCTGAAGCCCCTGCGCCCGGAGACCCGGCGCCCCGAAGACCCGGGCAAAAAGGAGAGCGCCGTCTGACCCCCGAACCCCGTTGTCAGTGCCCTGCTCTACAGTTCCCGTCACTTGATCACTGCGGGTGCGGGAGGCACATCGATGGGGTGGGTGTCGGCCGGCGGCTATGAGGTCGCCCTCGACGACGGCAAGGTGGTGTGCCGCAACGCGGCCGGGCGGAAGTTGAAGTCCGTACCGCCGAAGATCGCCGATGATCCGGCGGTGGTGGGGCTGCGTCAGCTCGCCGAGTGGCTGGAGCGCCACGAACGGCAGTGCCTGGCCGACGTGGAGCGGTGGATGGTGCGCTCGCTCCCGGTGCCGTTCGCCGTCCTGGTGCGGGTGTGGCCGGACCCGGCGTGGCGGGCCGCCCTGCGCGACCTGGTGGTGACGGGGGCGGACGGCGCGGTCGCCGGGTTCCTGCGGGACGCCGACGCCGAGCGCGGACTCGGCGTCGTCGACCTCGACGGCGACACCGTCCGCCTCACCCCGCGACTGGTGCGCCTGCCGCACCCCGTGCTCCTCGACGACCTGGAGGAGCTGCGGGAGTTCGCCGTCGAGCTGGGCGTCGAACAGCGCGCCCAGCAGCTCTTCCGCGAGGTGTGGCGGCGGCCCGCCGCGCTCGACGCCGAGGCGACCTCCGTCGAGACCTACGCGGGCGGCGCCTTCAAGGAACTGCGCTTCCTGCACGGCCGGGCGACCCAGCTCGGCTACCGCGTGCGCGGCGGCCACGCCGTGTGCTCCGTGCTGGAGGACGGCCGTACGGTCGAGGCCCGCGTGTGGGTCGGCGACTACGACGGCTACGAGGAGACGGAGACCGGCCCCCTGGTCTTCACCGACCCGGCCGGCCGAGTGCTGAAGCTGGGACGGATCGGACCCGTTGCCTGGTCCGAGGGCATGCGTATGGCGGCCGCACTGTATGCCGGGCGCGATATCGAGGACGAGGAGCGCGCGGCATGACGGTCGACGACGCGATCACGCACGACGGATCGACCCACGAGAGGTCGGCGTACGACGGGTCCGCGAACGGCGGCGCGGTGCACGACGGGTTCACCTACGACGCCGCCACGTCGGCCGCGCTGCTTGACGCCGGCGCGATCCTGCCCCCGGGCACCACGGACCGCGAGGACGCCGACGTCCTGACCGTGCGCACGTACACGCACCCCGCGCTGGACCAGCGGACGATCGTACGGCTGGTGCCGGGCACCCTGGGCGAGGCGGAAGACCTCGCCATGGACTTCCTCGGACTGGTCCGGGACCCGGAGACCAGCGAGGTCGGCCAAGTGCGCCGCGAGGCACTGGGTTTCCCGGCGTGGGCCCTGGTCAACGACCCGGCGAACGGCCACCACGCGCTGGCGCTGGTGAAGGACGTCGAGCGGCTGGCCCGGCAGGCCAAGTCCCGTCCCGGCACCGCCAAGGAGGGTTTCGAGGCGCTGGGCGAGCGGCTCGGCCGGGCCGTGCCGCACTTCCTGCCCACCTTCTACGAGCAGGCCGCCCGCGTCTTCCTCCAGCACGACAACACCACCTACGCGGCCGCCTTCTTCGGCAAGGCCCGCGAGGCGGAGCGGGTGCACGCGCTCGCCGTGGACGAGGAGCGGCAGCGTGCCGTGTTCCTGGAGTTCGCCTTCGCCGGCGCGCTCACGGTGAAGGCGCTCAAGGAACATGTGAAGGCGCTCTCGGCGCGGCTCAGCCCCGCCGAGGCCTGGGCGCAGTTCCGGCAGCTGACCGTGGAGCGCTGCGCGGCCGGTATGCCGCCGTACGCGTCGCTGCCCCAGGACGCGCGCGCCCTGATCAAGGCCGCGGGCCTGGACCGGCTCACCGAGGAGTGCGCCCTGGTCGCCGACCTGCTCGCCTCCCCCGCGGCGGTCCGGGCTCCCGCGTCCTTCTGGAACACCTACCGGGCGACGCTCGTCACCCTGGCCCAGCGGCAACCCGCCGTACGGGCGCGGTTGTTGGAGATCATGCCGGCCGGTCTCGGCCGCTCTCTCGACGACGACGAGTTCTGGCTGGCGCTGCTCGCGGAGACCGGCGCCGAACGGCTGCTGACCGGCGAGACCGGGAGGGCGGACGGGACGGCGGACGGGACGACGAACGGCCCTCACGGGACGGACGGTTCCGGCGGGACCGACGGAGTCGACGCGGCGGAGTGGCTCGGCCGCTGGGCGCTGCACCGCAAGCACGGCGCCGCGTACAGCATGCTCTCCCCCGCCACCCTCGCCCTCGTGGAGCGCATGGCCCCGCGGCTGCGCGCCCAGGGCCGCCCCGTCGACCTGTTCTCCGGCCGCTGGCAGGCCGGTGCCGACCTCGACCTGCTGGACCTGTGCGTCGCGCAGGGCATACCGCTGACCCTGCCCGCGGCCGACGGGAAGGTCTTCCTGCCCCTCAGCCAGTGGCTGCAGGAAACCCGGCCGGAGCGACGGGACCTCACGGCCGTCGCCGCGCATCCGCACTGCCGGCGCCTGCTGTACACCGCGGTCGGCAACCTGAGCGGCCACCGCCCCGGCCCGGCGCTGCTGGACGGGCTGGCCGGGCACCCGGTCCTCGCCGACGTGCTGCGCGAGTGGCTGGACGACGCGGCCGCCGAACTGGCCGGCGCGACCACCCTGCCCGCCGTGGGCGCCGCGCTGGAGCGGCTGCGCCCGTTCCGCGCGGTCGCCGCCCGGATCAGCCCCGAGGCCGTCGCCCGGGTCGCCGCGGTCGAGCTCGCGCCGCTGCTCGGCCGCACCCTGCGCGCCGGCATCCCGGACGAGCTGGGCTGGCCCGCCCTCGACGAGGCGCTGCGGCGGCTGGACGCGGAGACCCGCACCGACCGCGACGACAGTCTCACCGTCCAGGAGGCCTGGCCGGCGCTGATCGTCGCCCGCCGGGACAAGGCGATCGTCGTGGGCCCGCAGGAGATCCTGCTGGAGCACGACCTGCGCCTGCCCGTGCCCCTGGACCGCTGGCAGCGCCCGTCGTTCCGTTACACCGACGGCGAGCTGCTGGTGATGTGGTGGCACGACGGCAAGCACTACGGCTACTGGTCGGCGCGCCCGTCGGAGGTGTTCCCCCTCGGCGGCGAGCGGTTGCAGCGCTGGTACGGCGGCGGGGAGGCGGGCGAGACCTCGATCCCGCTGCCGGGCGGCGGCCGCGCCACCGGTGGCCGCGCCCTGCACGCCGGCGACACCGAACTGCCGCCCGCCCGGCCCGTCCTCGGCGACGGCACCTCGTACTGGCGCCAGGGCCGGCAGGGACGGCAGCAGGTGTGGCTGGAGTACGACCCGGCCACCGGCACGCACGGGCGCGCCTCGCTGCCCGCGTTCCTGCGGACCGGTATCCGCGAGGGTGCCACCCTGGTCCAGCAGCACTGCTCGGTGCTGCCGCTCCAGCCGGGTCTCGAGCACAGCCCGTTCGGCACGGACGGCACGGTGCTCGGCCGCTGGGTGCGCACCGAGGGCGAGGGCGACGAGGCCCGCACCACCGTCGGCACGCCGGACGGCCGCACCGTCACCGTGGCGACGGCGCACGGCCGGATGCCGGGCGTTCCGCTCGGCGCGCTGCGGCTGCCCGGCGGCGCCGAGCCGGTCGCCGTCGCACTGCACCGCCAGATCGCCTTCTTCACGGCGGACGGCGATGGCGACGGCGGCGTGCGGGAGACGGGCCGGGTGACGGCGCTGTCGCGCGGCGGGGAGTTCGCCGCGGGAACGCGGCTCGTTCCCCCGGCCGACTTCTGGCACGCGCTGCGGCCCCGCGACGAGGCCGCGTCGGCGCTGCTGCGGGCGCTGAGCGACGCCGAGGCGGGCGAGGTGCTGCGCGCCGGGGCTCAGGCGCTGGCCGAGCGGCAGGCGAAGGCCGCGGCCGCGGCGGCCCTGGCGAAGGCCGGGGCGGCGGCCACGGGCGGGACCGGCACAGCGCGTGCGCGGGCCGCGCGGACGACGTCCGCGGCCGGGAACGCCACGGGGGCCGCCGCCGGGCAGCCCGCCGTGCCGTCCGCCGAGGCGGTCCTGCGGGAGACCGTCTCGCGCTGTCTGCCCGCGCTCACCGAGCCGCACGTGCTCGCCGGTGTCGCCGGGGTCACGCGTGGCGCGCTGCGCCTGGCGGAGTCGATCGCCACGTTCGTGGCGCCTCCGGTGCAGCGGCCGGAGGTCGACGTCCAGCGCGCCGAGGGCATGTTCGCCGACTACCGCCCCGAGAACGGCGACGACCAGACCCTGCGCGAGGCCGTGGCCGGGCTCGCCGTCCTCCCGGGCTGGTGGGGCAGCGACCAGCGCTGGAACGCGCTGCGGCAGATCCGCGCCGTGAACCACGTCCTGTCGGGCAAGCCGGCCGACGGCAAGCCCCTGCCCGAGTCCGCCCGGCTCGCCGGCGCCGGGGCTGTGACGGCCGCCGGGACCGCTGGAGCCACCGTGACCGGTGGGCCCGCCGGCGGGTGGCGCAGCGACGAGTTCACGGTTCCCCTCATCGGTCTGCTGTGGCCTTCCGTGCTCAAGCTGCTGCGCCCGCTCGCCTACCGTGCCGCGTCGCCGACCGTGACGCCGACGCACCGCGAGGCACTGCTGCTGCTCTTCGACGCGATCACCGAAGGGCCCCTGGCCGCGTCCGCCGGGGCGCTGCGCGAGGTCGTGCTGAGCGAGCCGCACAGCGGGCAGGAGCGGGCCGGCCAGGTGCTGCGCCGGGACGGCCGTACGGTCGTCGTCCTCGGCTGCCAGAGCGTCGACCACCGCGACGGGCGTGTGCACTGGCTGGCCCTGGACCACGACCCGGCCGGTGTGTTCGGCGCGGTCGCGCACCTCACGCTGGAGCGGGAGACCGCGTACCCTCCGGTGTTCCCGGCCGACGCGCTGGCCGCGGTGACCGCACTGATCCGCGAGAAGGGGCCCGCGCCCTGGCAGCCGGACGCGCCCGCCGCCCTGGTCGCCGCGACGCGGGACGGACTGGGGCCCGTGCAGGCCGCGCTGCTGGTCGCGGGCAGACCGGCCCAGCTCACCGACGAGGTGATCGCCGCGACCGGTCTGAAGCCGCGGCAGAAGGAGCTCGGCGACACGCTGCTGGGCTGGCTCGCGCCGGACGACCGGACGGCGCTCGTCGGCGCGCTGCTGCCCGAGAACCCTGCGGACCTGTGGACGGCCGGGCCGGACACGGCGGCGGCGGGCCGGGTGTGGGCCGAGCGGCTCGCCGGGGTCGTCCGCCTGCCCGAAGAGCTGGCCGGGGAGCAGTCGCTGGCCGGGCTGCCCACGGGTTCCGCCGAAGAGGTGCTGAACCCGCAGCGCACGCCCTGGCTCAGCCGCACCACCGTGCAGCGGCTCGGCAAGGACGGCGAGCTGGTGGCGGAGGACCCGCAGGCGGTGCCGGGCCGCTACGACCTGTCGCGTGCCGTGGCCGCCCTGACCGGGCTCGCCTACTCCCTGCCGTACGGGCATCCCCTGCGCGCCGCCCTGCCCGGCGCGCTGACCGCGCTGCGCCGCCGCGTCGCGGACCCGGGGCTGCTGCTCGACCTGGACCTGGCGTGGACGGAGAAGGGCACGTCGGCCGCCGTGGAACTGCGCAAGGCGTACGGCATGCCGGCGGCCGGCGGTGCCGACGCGCGGGGGCTGACCGCCGTGGGCGAGGCGCTGGTGCTGCGGCCCTGGTACGGCGAGCACGAGGCCGTCCTGGTCCGCACGGGTGCCCTCACGAGCGCGGACGACCCGGTGTTCGGGCTGGTCGAGGGTCTGATGGGGCCGGCGCAGGGCCACGGCATGCGGGCGCTGCGGACGATCCTGAGCGAGGACCTCACCCGCGCGGTCGCGGCCGGGACGGATGCGCGGGAAGCCACCGGGTACGCCCAGGATCCGGCCGTCAGCGTGCCCGGCCTGGTCGCCGAGGTCGCTCGGGCGCACGGTGTGGGCGAGGACGCGGCGGCGCTCTATCTGCAGCTGCTGGCCCTGCCCGACCCGACGGACCGCAACTGCGCCCGCTGGACGGGCTGGAAGCCCGCCCGCATGAAGAAGGCGCGCACGGAACTCGCGGCGAGCGCCCTGGTCGTCGAGGCCAAGCGGGCGCGCGCCGGACGCACGCTGTTCCTGCCGTGCGGCTGGCTCGACCTGAAGTCGCCCGCGCTGCCGGTCGAGGTCTGGAAGCAGGGCCTCTACCCGGTCGGCACGCACGCCCGCGCGGTGCCGCTGATACCGGTGCCGGAGCTGTTCCAGCGCGCCTGGGACCGCGTCCGCGCCGGTGACGCCCCGGCCTACGAGGAACTGACCACCCGCGCGACCCGCAAGGGACGCCGCAGGTGACCGCGACCGACCGGCCTCCGGCCGCTCCCCAGTCACCTGCGGTCACCGCCTACCAGTCACCTGCGGTCACCGCCGATCAGTCACCTGCGGTCACCGCCGACTCGCCGGTGGCGGCCGTCGACCAGCCGTCGGCCGCCACCGGTCGATCGCCGACGGCCGCCCGCTCACGTGCGGCTGAGGGCCCGCCACGGCCGGCCGACAGCCCTCCGCACCCGACCTCCGTCCACCCGCGTCCGGAAGAACCCCAGCCGATGACCACCACCCTCTCCCCCGCCCCGGCCCCGTCCCCGTCCCCGTCCCCGTCCCGTCAGATCGTCCCGCCCGAGGACCGGTACGCGACCGAGCTGGCCTTCCTCGCCGCGTACGACGACGGGCCGCGTCCGCCCGCGTGGCGGCTCACGCCCCGCGCGGTCGTCACGTTCGTCATGGGCAGCGACGGGCAGGCCCTGAAGCTGCTGGACGACGCGCAGGTGCCGGACGGCGTGCCGCGCCGGCTGGTGGTCGAGGGGAAGTTCGTCGGTGACCGGGCGCTGGTCGAGCGGTGCGTGGTGACGCTCGCCGGGGAGCGCGGTCTGCTGCTCGTCGGCGAGCCCGGCACGGCCAAGTCGATGCTGTCGGAGCTGCTGTCCGCCGCGGTGTGCGGCACCAGCGGCCTGGTGGTGCAGGGGACGGCGGGAACGACCGAGGACCAGCTCAAGTACGGCTGGAACTACGCCCTGTTGCTGGCGCAGGGCCCGAGCCGGAAAGCGCTCGTGCCCTCCCCCGTCCTGACCGCGATGTCGCGGGGCGCCATCGCCCGCGTCGAGGAGGTCACGCGCTGCCTGCCCGAAGTGCAGGACTCCCTGGTGTCGTTGCTCTCCGAGCGGCGGATCGCGGTGCCCGAACTGGCGGGCACCGAGGACGCCCTGGCGCACGCGGCGCCCGGCTTCAACCTCATCGCCACCGCCAACCTGCGCGACAAGGGCGTCTCCGAGATGTCCGCGGCCCTCAAGCGCCGCTTCAACTTCGAGACGGTCGGCCCCATCGGGGACATCGACGCGGAGATCGCGCTGGTGCGCGGCCAGGCGCAGGCCTCCGTGGCGCGCGCCGGGGCGCCGTTCCAGGTCGACGACGCCGTCCTGGAGGCTCTGGTCACCGCCTTCCGGGACCTGCGGGAGGGCCGCTCGGCGGAGGGCTGGGAGGTGGAGCGGCCGTCCACGGTGATGAGCACCGCGGAGGCCGTCTCGGTCGCCGGGGCGCTCGCGCTGGCGGCGGCGTACTTCCCGGGCGACCGTGACGTGCTCGGCCTGCTGCCGGGGCATCTGCTGGGCGTGGTCCGCAAGGACGACCCCGCGGACGCCGCCCGGCTGCGCGGCTACTGGGACGGTCCGGTGCGGCGCCGCGCCGAGCAGGGTTCCGCCACCTGGCGCACCCTGTGGGACCTGCGTACGGTCCTGGAGGGCTGAGCACCGTGTCCCTGTCCCCCAGGCCCGCCGCCGCGACCGGCGCGCCCTCTCCCGGCGGTGCGCGCCTCTCGCCCGACGAGGCGCTCGCCGCGCTCACCTCCCCGTCCGCGCCCTGCCTCATCGGCGTACGGCACCACGCGCCCTCCCTGGCCGCCGCCGTGCCGGCGCTGCTGGACGCGGCGAAGCCGGACGTGCTGCTCGTCGAACTGCCCGCCGAGATGCAGGAGTGGCTGCCCTGGCTGGGGCACGCGCAGACGCGGGCCCCGGTCGCCCTGGCCGCCGCGCCCGGCGACGGCGGCGGCGCTGAGGGGCCGGCGTTCTACCCGTTCGCCGACTTCTCGCCCGAGCTGGCCGCCGTGCGCTGGGCCGCCCGGCACGGGGTGCCGGTGGTCGCCTGCGATCTGCCGCTCGCCGACCGCGCGTGGCGTGAGGGGCGGCCGACCGCGGGGCGCCATCCCGGCGGCCCCGGTCTGGGCACCGCGCTGCGGGCCCGGCTGACGGGGCGTCCCGGGGACGACCTGTGGGACCGGCTCGTGGAGGCCACGGCTCCCGGCTCCCCGCCGGAGGCGCTGCGCCGGGCGGCCCTGCTCACCGGGTGGGCGCTGCGCGAGGACGCGATCGCCTCCGGCGGGGTGCCGGAGCTGGACCTGCGGCGCGAGCAGTGGATGCGGGACCGGCTCGCCGAGGCGACGGCACGGGGCGAGCGGGCGGCCGTGGTGGTCGGTGCGTTCCACGCTCCGGCGCTGGTGGGACAGGACACCGGAAGTGACGGATCCGGTGCGGGGGTCGTACGACGGGACGCCGCGGGCACTGATTCCGCTCCGGCGGCCGTGCGGCGGGAGGCTACGGACACCGATTCCTCCCCGGCGGTCGCACGGCAGGACGCCGCGGGCACCGGTGCCGCCTGGACGACCTCGCTGATCCCGTACACGTACGCCCTCCTCGACGAGCGGTCCGGCTATCCGGCCGGCATCCGGGACCCGGAGTGGCAGGACATGGTCCTGCGCGCGGCCGGCGATCCGGCGGCGCTGGAGGAGGCGCTGACGCGGGCGGCCGTCCGCGTCTGCGCCGAACTGCGCGCCCTCGGCCACCCCTCGGGCCCCGCCGACGCGCGCGAGATCAGCCGGCTCGCCTCGGACCTGGCCCGGCTACGCGGCCTGCCCGCGGCGGGCCGCGGTGAGCTGGTCGAGGCGGTGCAGACGGTACTCGCGCAGGGCGAGCCGTACGGGCGCGGCCGGGCGGTCGCGCGGGCGATGGAGCGGGTGCTCGTCGGCACGCGCAGCGGGCGCCCCGCCCCGCAGGCGCCGCGCAGCGGTCTCGCCCCGGCGGTCGAGGCGGAGGTGGCGCGGCTGGGCCTGCCCGGTCCGGAGACGGGCGGTTCCGGCACCTCGCGCGACCTGCGGCTGGATCCGCTGCGCTCCGGCCTCGACCGGAGCCGGGAGCTGCTGCTGCGCCGGCTGACGGTGTGCGGAGTGCCGTACGGGGAGGCCAAGGAGGTCGTCGGCGCGGGCGGCACCGAGGCGCTGACCACCCGCTGGGTGGTGCGGTGGACGCCCGCCACTGCGGCCATGCTGACCGCGGCCGGCGTGCGCGGGGTGACCGCCGCGCAGGCCGCCGAAGGGGTCCTGCGGGAGCGGTGGCGCGCCGAGCGGGACGAGGGCGGACCGACGGCCGCGCAGGCTGTCGCGGGACTCGGGCAGGCGGCGGAGTGCGGCCTGCCCGGACTGGCGGACGAGCGGCTCGACGAGGTCGCGGACGTCCTGCCCCAGGCCGGTACCCTGCCGGAGCTGCTGGCCGCGCTGGCCCTCCTGGACCGGCTGCGGGCCGGGCACGTTCCCGGGCTGGACTCCGAGGCGCACCGGGTGGCGAGGGTGACCGCCGTCGCCGAGCTGCTGACGGCCGCGGCGGTACGGCAGGTGGACGGGCTGACCGGGTCCGAGGACCCCGCCGACGCCCGCGCCCTGCTCGAACTGGCCCACCGGGCGGACGTGCCGGGCGGTATCCGGCTCGCCGACGCCCTGGCCCGCCTGGCCGCCGACGGCTCCCCGCTGATGCGCGGTGCCGCCGGTGCCGTACGCGTGCTGCTCGGGCAGGAGGACGCGCGGGCCTTCGGCGACCGGGTGGCCTCCTGGGTCGACGGGGCCACCGACCCCGACTCCCGCGCCGCGCTCACCGCCCGGCTCGGCGGACTGCTGACCGCCGCGGGTCCGCTGCTGGAGGCGGCGGCGCCCGCGCTGGAGCCGCTGCTCGCCCGGGTGTCCGAGCTGCCCGACCGGGCCTTCCTCGACCGGCTCCCCGCGCTGCGCGGCGGCTTCGACACCCTCAGCCCCGCGGCCCGCGACCGGCTCCTGGCCGCCGTGGAGCAGCGCCTCGACACCCAGCGGGTCACCGACACGCACGGCGTCGACCCGGCGGCGCTCGCGCTGTGGACCCAGGCGGACTTCGCGGCGCGCGAAACCCTGCGGTCACTGGGCCTCCTGCCCACGCCGAGCGCCGGCCCGGAGGGGGACGGCGGCCTGGTGGGGGACAGCGGCCTGGTGGGGGACGGCGGCCTGGTGGGGGACGGCGGCTCGGCAGAGGACAGCCGCCCTGCAGCGAACGGCCATCCGACAGGGGACGTAGACCCGGCAGGGAACGGCGGCCCGGCAGAGGACGGCCGCCCGGCAGGGGACGAGCCGACACCGAACAGCCACCCGACGGGGGACACCGCCCCGGCACGGACCGCCGCCCCGGCCGGGGCCGGCAAGCCGGCAGCAAGCGCCGCGCCCGGCGGCACCGTTCCGCCGGCCGGCGCGACGGCCGACGCCGGCGCCGCTCTCCCGGCCGCACCCCGAACCGACGATCACCACGTCGCCCCCGCCGACCGCTGGCGCCTGCTCCTCGGCCGCCGTACGGAACGGCTCCCGGCGTCCCTGGCGCCGCTGGCGACCGCGCTGGACGAGCTGTACGGCAGCGGACGCGGTGAGGGCAGCCGCGGGGACCTGACGGGCCGGGGAAGCGGCGGCGGGCGGGAGGCACCGTATCCCGGCGTGCGGGAGTGGTCCGAGGAGCTGGCCGCGCTGTTCGGGCCGGGCATCCGCGAAGAGGTGCTGGCCGCGGCCGCCGCGACGGGCCGCCGGGACGTGCTCGCCGAGCTGGACGCGGACAGCGTGCGGCCCTCGGTGGACCTGCTGCGGACCGTGCTGCACCACGCGGGCGGGCTGCCGGAGGCCCGGCTGGCCGCGCTGCGCCCGCTCGTCCGGCGCCTGGTCGACGCGCTGACCCGGCAACTGGCCACCCGTCTGCGCCCCGCCCTGCACGGCACGGCCCTCCCCCGCCCCAGCCGGCGGCCCGGCGGCGGCCTTGACCTGCCCCGCACCCTGCGGGCCAACCTGGCGACCGCGCGCCGCGCCCCGGACGGCACGGTCCGGGTGATCCCCGAGCGGCCCGTCTTCCGCACCCGGGCGCGCCGGAGCGCCGACTGGCGGCTGATCCTGGTCACCGACGTGTCGGGGTCCATGGAGGCGTCCACGGTGTGGGCCGCGCTGACCGCCTCGGTGCTGGCGGGCGTGCCGACGCTGTCCACCCACTTCCTGGCGTTCTCCACGGAGGTCATCGACCTCACCGGGCACGTGGACGATCCGCTGTCGCTGCTGCTGGAGGTGAGCGTGGGCGGTGGTACGCACATCGCGGCCGGGCTGCGGCACGCGCGTGAGCTGGTCACCGTGCCGTCGCGCACCCTCGTCGTGGTCGTCAGCGACTTCGAGGAGGGCTATCCGCTCGGCGGTCTGCTCGCCGAGGTGCGCGCGCTGGTCTCGGCCGGCTGCCATGTCCTGGGCTGCGCCAGCCTGGACGACACGGGCCGGCCCCGCTACTCCACCGGGGTCGCCGGTCAGCTCGTCGCCGCGGGGATGCCCGTCGCCGCTCTCAGTCCGCTCGAACTCGCCCGCTGGGTAGGGGAGAAGATCGCATGAGCCCGGATCTGCCTCCGGTCGCCCCGTCCGTCACCGCCGAACTCGTCGAGGCGCTCTCGCCGCGCCTGCGCAAGCGGCTGGACGCCGGTGTCGCCAAGCTCGCGGCCCGCCCGGTGGTCCGTGCGGGCGACCTCGTACGGATCGCCGTCGACGACGAGACGGACGTCGTCCTGCACCTGTCCGGCGGGGCGGTGTCCAGCGCGGACGCGATCCGCTGCGGTTGTCTGCTCGCCCCCGACTGTCTGCACCGCGCGGCGGCGGCCTGCGCCGCGCCGGTCGCCGAGCATCCCCCGGCAGCCGAACCCGCCGAACCCGCCGAGGCCGGGAACGAGCCGCGCGCGACGGGATCGGAGCCGGAGGCGCCGCCGCGCTCGGGACAGCCGGACGGGGCGGCTGGGCGCACCGGGCGCCCGGAGCCCGAGTCGGCCACCGAGGACCAGCGCGCCGCCGCCGCAGCGGTGCACGCCGCGACGGCCGCCGTCCTGGAAGCCGGCACGGACGGTGCCGGCGCCGTGCTCCAGGCGGAGCTGCTGCGCGCCGCGCACACCGCCCGTCTCGCCGGCCTGCCCCGGCTCTCCGCCGCCGCGGTCTCCGTGGTGACCGGGGTGCGCGCGGCCCGCTCCGCCGACCCCGCATACCGCCTGGCCGACCTCGTCGCCGCGCTGGCCGGCACGCTCGGTGTCACCCACCGCCTCCCGGACGCCACGGGCGAGGACCTGGGCGCACTGCGCGGCACGGTCCGGCAGCCGTACCGCCCGGACGGCTCGCTGCGGCTGTACGGCCTGTTCTCGGAGCCGGTCCTGACGGCGACGGGCTACGCGGGCGCGGTCACGTGGACCGCCGACGCCGACGGCCGTCTGTACTCGGTGTCGGACGTGGCACCCGGCGGGCCCGCCCGGGCGACCGGCGCCGCCGACCGGACCGTACGCATCGGCGACACCGCGCTGACGCACCGGGAACTGTCGCGGGCGGGCCTGGCCGTGTCCGGTGCGACCGTCTCGCCGACCGGCCGCCTCGGCGCGGGGGCCGCGGTACGGGCGGTCCGCGCGGCCGGAGCGCATTGGCGCGCCGAGCCGCTGGACCGGCTGTGGGCCGTACCCGCCGCCGAGCAGGTCGCCCAGACGCTCGACGGCGCACGGGACCTGCTGTTCCTGGAGGTGACCGTCCTTGGGGCGGTCCGGGAGACCGCGGGCGACTGCCTGCTGGCCGACTGCGCGGGCGTAGCCCTGCGGCTGGTGACGGGCCACGACGATCCCGCGCTCCCCTGCCGCGACAACCTGCGCCTGCTCGCCGCCGCCCGGGGCAGCCGGCTCCGCGTCGTGGCCCGGCTGGCCCGGGGGCCACTCCCCCGGGCCCTGCTGCTCGCCGTCGAGCACCCCACCGATCCGACCGCCCACGTCGACGCCGGCCTGGACCGTCTCCAGCACGCGGACCTGCCCGCCGACGCGGCCCCGGCCCCGCCCGTGGTCCTCCCCGCCGCGGACGAGGCCCCGCTGCACCTGCTGCGCCGCCGCGTCCACCAGGCGGTCTCCGGAGGCCGTCGTGTCCTCGCCTTCTCCCACGGGGATGCCGCGGACGGCGCGCGGCTGCGCCGGCTCGGCCTCGCCACGGCAGGCGGTCTCCTCGACGACCTGCACGCCACCGCCGCCCACCGCTCCCGTGACGCCTTCGGGCGTCTCCTCCCCTCCGACAGCGCACCGTTCGCCCGCGCCTGGCTCGCCGCAGCCGTCTACACGGACACGGTCGAGAAGGCGCTGTGCGCGCAGGCGTGGGGGGCCACCGCGGACCGGGTGGCCGCCGCCACTCACGCGTAGCCGGTGCGGGGCGCCGGCGCACGCTCCGGGGGCGCGGGGCGGGGCTGTGGGCGCCAGGTGGCGAACAGGGCGCCGGCGAGGAGGAGTTCGGCGATGTCACCGCCGTAGTACATGATCTCCCCGCCTGTCCGGATCTCGTGGGCGGGGGCGTCGATGTCTGTCCAGAAGCCGCCGTAGATCAGCTGGGCGACGACGGCGTGGGCGGCGATCGCGATGCCGACGTAGACGAGACGGGTGCGTACGCCGGGGCGGGACGGGGCGGGGTCGACGCCGGCGATGACGTAGGCGAACAGGCAGCCGGCCAGGAGGAAGTGGACGTGCAGCAGCCAGTGGCCGGGCGGTGAGGCCGTGGCGGTGGTGTAAAGGGGGGTGAAGTAGAGCGTGGCGAGGGTGCCGACGGACAGGGTGAGGGCGACGGCCGGGTGGGCGAGCAGCCGCGCGGGGCGGCTGTGCAGCACCGTGGTGACACGCCGGGCGCGGGCGGCCGGCAGCGTGCGCAGCAGCAGGGTGACCGGGGCGGCGAGCACCAGGGCCAGCGGGGCGTACATGCCGATCAGCAGGTGCTGGACCATGTGCGCCCGGAAGTCGTCGTGCGCGGCCGTGGCCGTCGGGGGCAGCAGGGCCACGGCCAGCAGCGCCAGGCCGGTGAGGAAACTCGCGGTGCGCCGGCGGCTCCAGCCCCGGACGGGGTTGCGGCGGCGGGCCCGGTGGACCAGCCACAGGTAGGCCGCCGCGCAGGCCAGGAGGGCCAGTGCGGGCAGCACGACCTCCGCTGCCTCCGCCAGGCCGCCGCCCGCTCCGTGGCCGGGTGCGGGGTGGTCGTGGGCCAGGCGGCCGGGGGTGGGGCGGTCGTGTGCCGGGTGGCCGGGTGGAAGGTGGCCAGGTGCGGGGTGTCCGGGTGCAAGGTGGGGGGATGCCATCAGGCGCTCCGCCGCCGCTCTGACCGCCGGTCACCGGAGGCGTCGGGGTCGAAGGGCCGGCCGCCGCGTTGCAGGGCCCAGCCGCCCGCCATCAGGAGCGCGCCGAGGAGCAGGAAGCCGAGGTCCCACCAGAGCTGGCCGTCACCGGCGTAGACGTGGTGAATGCCCAGGATGTGATGGTCCAGGACGCCTTCGACGAGGTTGAACAGTCCCCAGCCGACGAGCATCCAGCCCCACAGCACCCGCGACGTCCACACCCGGCGCCGGTCGCGGGTCACCCGGGAGTAGAGCAGGGCGAGCCCGCTCAGGACGGCGAGCCAGCACACGACGTGGAAGACGCCGTCCCACACCGTGTTCATCTGCAGTCCGGGCACCGTGTCGGGGTCGTAGTACTTCAGTCCGATGCGGTCCTGGTCGGTGCTGGTGAGCATGTGGTGCCAGCGGAGAAGCTGGTGCAGCACGATCCCGTCGGCGAATCCGCCGAGCCCCACGCCCAGCACGATCCCCGGCAGCCTGAGACCGGCCGGCAGCGCGGGCGCAGCCGCCTCTCTCGTGGTGGAAACCATCTCCCCGCCTCCGTCCGTCGGCACACCCACGCGTCACCGGGGCGGGTTTCCCGTCCTGCGCGGCGGCAACCGTCGGAGGGTCGGGAATCGGCCCGCCCGCCGGACGGGGGCGCGCCCGGCCCCGTGGCAGGGTCCGAACGGCACCCGGCGTCGGCATCGGCATCGGCGTCGGCATCGGCGAGTGCCGCGAGCTCAGTGCGCCACCCAGTCGGTGTTCGCGCCGCACAGGACCAGGCACGGCAGGTCGCCGGGCACCCGGCCGGCCAGCCACGCCGCGAACGGCAGGGCCGCCGCCGGTTCCACGGCGATCCGGCACTCCTCCCACAGCCGGTCGCGCGCCCGCAGGATCTCGTCGTCGCCGGCCAGCACCGACGTCACCTGCTCGCGCGGCCGCGCCGAGAGCACACCGAACGGAATGTCTCCGACACGGCTCGCCCCCGTGGCGGAGGCGGCAACGGAGTCCACCGGCGAGTCGACCGGCTCTCCGGCGGCGAGCGCGTCGTGCAGGCACCGGCAGTTCTCCGGTTCGACGGCCACCACCCGGCGCCCGCCGGCGGCGAGTGCCGTGCCGGCGGCCAGGCCCCCGCCGCCGGCCGCCACCACGAGGGTGTCGGCGTCGGGCGCGTCGGCCACGATCTCCGCGGCCACGGTGCCCTGACCGGCGACGACGGCCGGATCGTCGTAGGGGTGGAGGTAGCGGTGTCCGGGCCGTGCCGCGTGGGCCTCCGCCGCGGCGGCGGCCTCGGCGAAGGTGGCGCCGTGCCGGACGAGCCGGGCGCCGCCGGCCTCGATGCGGCGGGCCTTGCCCTCGGGGGCCGTGGCCGGGACGTAGACCGTGGCGGAGACGCCGAGCAGCGACGCGGCCGTCGCGACCGCCAGACCGTGGTTGCCGCCGGACGCGGCGACGATGTGCCGGTCCAGTGGCCCGGACAGCATCGCGTTGAGGGCACCGCGCAGTTTGAAGGACCCGCCGCGCTGGAGGTACTCCAGCTTCAGCAGCACCCGCCGGCCGTCGATCTCGAGGTCGAGCAGCGGCGTGCGGCGGGCGTGGGGGCGGATGCGGGCGGCGGCGGCGCGCACGTCGGCGGCCGTGAGGAGGGAGGTCTCGGTCGTCACGAGACCCCATGCTTCAGCGGCGCGGCCACAAGCGCCAGCGACGTTCGGTAAGCCGCCCTCAGCGATGCTTACGATCGGCGCATGGGGCGAGAGCTGGACGTGAACCGTCTGCGGGTGCTGATGGAGGTGGCGCACTCCGCGTCCATCGCGGAGGCGGCCCGCCGGCTCTCCTTCACGCCGTCGGCGTTGTCGCAGCAGATCGCCAAGCTGGAGGCGGAACTGGGCGCGCGGCTGCTGGAGCGGCGCCCGACGGGTGTGACGCTGACCCCCGTCGGTGCCGTGCTGGTGGAGCACGCGGAGCGCGTCGTCGGCGAGCTGCGGCAGGCGCGCGCCGCGGTCGACGCGGCGATCGGGGCGCAGCCGCAGCGGCTCGCGCTCGGCTCCTTCGCGACGGCGGCGCAGGTGCTGGTGCCGGCGGCCCTGGCCGCGCTCCAGGACCGTTACCCGGGGGCCGAGTTGTCGCTCGTGGACCTGGAACCGCCCGAGGGCTACGGGCTGGTGACGTCGGGCGACCTCGACGTGCTGATCACCCACCGCTACCCGGGTGTCGCGCCGACGCCGCATCCGGGGCTGGAGCGGCAGCCGCTCCTCGACGATCCGCTGCGGCTGGTGCTGCCCGCCGGGCACCGTCTCGCCGGCAGCGGGACGCGCGGCGGCGTCGGCGTCGGCCGGCTGGCGGACGAGACGTGGATCTCGGGCGCGCCGGGCATCCCGAACCGGGTCTGCCTGGAGTCGCTGGCCGGGCGGGCCGGGTTCGAGCCGCGCGTGGCGTACGAGTCCGCCGACTACCACGTCATCCTGGCGCTGGTGGGCGCGGGGCTGGGCAGCGCGCTCGTGCCGGAGAGCATGCTTACGGGCGCGGACCGTCCCCGGGTCCGGGTCCACCGGCTGCGGGGGCCGGGCCCGGCGCGCGAGATCAGTGTCGTGCACCGCCGGCGGCCGACCGCGCTGGTCCGCGAGCTGATCGCCTTCCTGCACGCCGCGGCGGACGCGCTCGGCGGGAAGACACCGGCCGACGGCTGAGGGGGTCCTCCCCCGGCGGCATAACCCGGTGCGGCCGGTTTCCGGTCTCTGCCATCATGCCGCGATGCGTGACAAGCTCGAACAGTTGGTCGTACGGCACACTCATCGGGTCCCCCTGCCCGCGGAAGCCGGGGAGGCCGCACAGGCGGCGGAGTCCGCCGAGGCCATGGCGGCCATCGAGGCCACGGAGGCCGCGGAGAGCGGGGGACCGGCGGGCAAGGCCACCGTGGCGGCCCGGCAGTTCGACGCCGCGCTGATGTCGGTGGGCTTCAAACTCTCGGCGGCCGCCCTGGAGCGCCTGTCGAGGCTGTCCGAGGGCGTGGTCGTCGACACGGCGGTACGGGTTCTCGGCGCGGTACGGGAGTCGGTCGGCGACCATGTCCAGCCCAACGTCTACTTCCTCGACTTTCCGGCCAACGTGCCCGACACCCTGGGGTTCTGGGCGCGTTGCGTCGCCGACGCGCTCGCCGACGACTCCGTGCGCGAGCGCACCCTCGCCCAGCTGAGCACGGGCGTGGTGGACCTGCTCACCTTGCCGTCGTACGGCCGTTACCCGCACACGTACGCCGATCTGCTCGCCGCGCACGAGGAGCTGATCCCGGCGGCGGGCGACCGCGTGACGGTGCTGCACCCGGGCCGCCCGCTGGACGAGGAGGTCACCGCGCTGTACCTGGCGCTGGCCGGGAGCCGTACCCCCCTGGGTGAGGACGGTCTGCGGGACCTGGAGTTCCTCGCGGGCCACTGTGCGGACGGGCCGCAGCCGGCGGAGATCCCCGTGCGGGAGAACCGCGCCCTCGTCAACCGGGCGCGCCTGGCGGCCGGTGCGGAGCCGCTGCTGGACACGGTCACCGACGTGCTGCGGCTGGCGTGCGCGCTGTCCGGCGGTGACGTGACGCTGCTGCGGCCCACCCGGTTCCGGGCGCTGCCGCGGCCGGTGCGCCGTGCGCTGCTCGCGGGGCTCGACGAGGTGGTGGCGTCCTCGCCGGCCAAGCTGTCCGACGTCACCGCGCACCGGGAGGCCTTCAAGCGTCTCGGGGAGCGTCTGCACCCGCACGAGTACCCGAGGTGGCCGCACGCCGCTGAGGTGTTCGCCGCCGCGCGCGGCGTGAAGGAGGCGCGTTCCCTCGACGGCCGGGTCGAGGAGCTGTTCGCGGCGGGTGACGTCCTGGGCGCGGTGCGGCTGCTGAAGGCCGCGCCGGGCAGGCTGTTCCGGTCGCTGGACCGGCTGCTGCGGGAGTCCGTGACCGAGGAGGAGCGTCTGGCGGTGGTGGCCGCGGCCGAGGAGGTGGCGGGCCGGGTGTCGGGCCGGGTGGTGCTGTCGGTGCGGGAGCATCTGCACAACCGCTCCGCGGCGGCGGGCGGGCGCCGGGTGTTCGTGGGGCGCCGGGGCCGTGCCTGGGTCACCGGTGACGACCGCCGGCCGGTGGCGCCGTCGGCGCGCGAGCGGCTGATCGCGGCGCTCGACGACGAGACGTGCCGCCGGCTTCCGGCGGTGGACCGGGTGGTGGTGGATCCGGACGTGCTGGATGTGGCGCTTCCGCTGAGCGGCAAGGCGAGTGCGTCCGGTCCGGGCGTCCTGCCGCGTGGTTCCCTGTCGCCCGTGGACGGTGAGCTGCTGCGCTTCTTCGTGTACTGGAAGCAGTCGGACCGCAGCACCGACTACGACCTGTCGGCGCTGATGCTGGACCGCGACTACCGCTCCCGCGGCTGGCTGTCGTACACCAACCTGTCCGCGGTGGAGGGCGAGCACTCCGGTGACATCACCGACGCTCCCGACGGCGCCTCGGAGTTCGTCAACCTGCGGCTGGGGGCGGTGCGGGGCGCGTTCATCGTCCCGCAGGTCAACATCTTCTCCGGGGAGGGGTTCGAGGAGGCCGAGGAGTCGTTCTTCGGGTTCATGCTGCGCGACGGCGAGCAGGCGGGCCGGCCGTTCGAGCCGCGCACCGTGCGGGCGAAGTCGGAGCTGCGCGGGCCCGGCCGGGTCGCGCTGCCCCTGGCGTTCCTGCGCGGCACCGACGGCCGGTGGCGCGCGAAGTGGCTGCACCTGTACCTCGCGGGGAACCCGTCGGCGAACCGGGTGGAGGGCAACCATGTGTCGGTGGCGACGCTGCTGCGCGGCATCGTCGAACGCGAGTATCTGACGGTCGGTCACCTGGTGGGGCTGATGGCGGGGCGCGGGGCGAGCGTGACGCACTGGGACGGGACGACTCCCCTGCCGGACGGTCGCGGCCCGGTCACCTACGTCGGCCTGACCCGGCCGGACGGGCTGCCCTCGAACTCCCGGATCATCACCGTCGAAAATCTGCGCGACCTGCTCCCGGACTGACTGCTAGGCTCGGCGGCGGCGAGGCCATGAAGGGGCTTCCTTCTCACCACCTCATGTGCTAGTTCCTTCGCCCTCCTCGCCCTCAACTTCCTCTCCCCGCGTGCGGCGTGACGTCGCTCGCACGCGGACACTCTTCTGCGGGGCTCCGGCGCGGCCGAGGGCCTGGAGTGGGCGGGGCACCGCCTCCCTGTCCGTCCTGATGCGGGCATTCCGCGTGCTCCGGGGACGTGCGTGACAAGATGCAGGGTGTATCGATCATGCCCCATCGGAAAGGGACGATTTCCATGTCCAGGGTCGAGCTGACCACGAACTTCGGCCGCATCGTTCTCGAACTGCACGACGCCGAGGCACCCAAGACCGTCGAGAACTTCCTGTCGTACGTCCGCAACGGGCACTACGACAACACGATCTTCCACCGGGTGATCAACGGCTTCATGGTCCAGGGAGGTGGCTTCACCCCGGACATGACGCAGAAGCCCACCCAGGCCCCGATCGAGAACGAGGCCGACAACGGGCTGAAGAACACCGCCTACACGGTGGCGATGGCCCGCACCGGCGACCCGCACTCGGCGACGGCGCAGTTCTTCATCAACGTTTCGGACAACGACTTCCTCGACTTCCGGGCGAAGAACCCGAACGGCTGGGGTTACGCCGTCTTCGGCCGGGTCACGGAGGGCCAGGACGTCGTGGACCGGATCAAGCAGGTGCCGACCGGCAGCCTGCGCGGGCACCAGGACGTGCCCAAGGAGCAGGTCGTCATCGAGTCCGCCAAGGTGCTGGACTGACCTCGCGGACGCCGTCGAGCGGATCCGCCCGCGGGTGGGTCCGCTCGGTGTCTCAGGGCGCCGTCGGCAGTCCCCCGCCCTGGAGCCGTTCCAGGTCGGACGGGCGGACCTGGACGACGAGCAGTGCGATCACCGCGGCGAGCGCGGCGAAGACCGCGGCGATGACGAAGGCGGCCGAGACGCCCGCGGCCAGGACCTCGTCGGCCCACGGCGGCGGGAGCTGACCGGTGCGCTGGAAGCGCAGCCGCTCGCGCGGGGTCGCCTGGGCCAGGAACGCCGGGATCTGCCGGCCGGCCTCATTGGTGCTGGCCGTACCGAACATCGTGACGAGGATGGACAGGCCGAGGGAGCCGCCCACCTGCTGGGTGGCGTTGAGGAGGCCGGAGGCGGCGCCCGTCTCCCGGGTGGCCACGTTCGACAGCGCCATCAGCGTCAGGGACACGAACTCCATGCCCATGCCGAAGCTGAAGACGAGCATCGGGCCGAGGATGCTGCCCGCGTAGGTGGAGTGGACGTCGGTCAGGGTCAGCCAGGCCAGGCCCGCCGCGGCGAGGATTCCACCCGTGACCATGAACGGTTTGGGCCCGAACCGCGGCAGCAGCTGGGAGGCGAGGCCCGCGCCCACGGCGATGACCGCGCTCACCGGGAGGAACGCCAGACCGGCCTGGAGGGGGCTGAAGTCCAGCACGTTCTGCACGAAGAGCGTGAGGAAGAAGAACATGCCGAACATGGCGGCGGCCAGGCTCAGCATCATGCCGTACGTGCCCGCGCGGTTGCGGTCCGCGAACATGTGCAGCGGTGTGATGGGTTGCCGGGAGCGCCGCTCGACCAGCACGAACAGCAGCAGGATGACGACGGCCGCCGCGAACGCGCCGAGCGTGAGCCCGTCCCGCCAGCCGTCCTGCGCGGCGCGGATGAACCCGTAGACCAGCAGCACCATGCCGACGGTCGACGTCAGCGCGCCCGTCAGGTCGAAGTGGCCGGGGTGGCGTTCGGACTCCCGGATCCAGCGCGGGGTGGCGAGCACGATCAGCAGCCCGATGGGCACGTTGACGAACAGCACCCAGCGCCAGTTCAGCCACTCCACCAGCATGCCGCCGGCCAGCAGCCCGATCGCGCCGCCGCCCGCCGAGACGGCCGCGAAGACCCCGAACGCCCGGTTGCGGTCGGGTCCTTCACGGAAGGTCGTACTGATCAGGGCGAGGGCGGTCGGTGACGCGATGGCACCGCCGACGCCCTGCAGGGCGCGGGCGGCGAGGAGTTGCCAGTCGTTCTGCGACAGGCCGCCGAGCAGCGAGGCGAGGACGAAGACGAGCACGCCGAAGACGAAGACGCGCCGTCTGCCGAGGATGTCGCCCACCCGACCGCCGAGCAGCAGCAGTCCGCCGAAGGTGAGGGTGTAGGCGTTGACCACCCAGGACAGGCTCGTCGTCGAGAAGCCGAGGGAGCGCTGGATGTCCGGCAGGGCGATGTTCACGATGGTGATGTCGAGCACCACCATCAGCTGACATGACGCGATGACCAGGAGCGCCATGCCGTTCCCGCGGCCGTCACCGCCTTCCTTGTCCTGCGGTACGGCCGGTGCGTGCGATGTCGGCTTCGGATTGCTCATGGCGTCGTGCCGTCGGCGAGGGGACGTGGCCGGTCCACCACCATTTCGACCGTACGCCGCCCCGCCACGGCGCTCCACTCGATCACCGGACGCCGGCGAAGTGGGAGCGCGGCGTCCCGTGTGCCGTCTCCCACTCGCCGGTATCGGTGGGGGTCAGGCGCCGAACCGGACCGGCAGGCTGTGCGGTCCGCGGATCATCATGCCCGAGCGCCAGGTGATCGCCGCCGGGTGGATGTCCAGGGTGAGGCCGGGGCAGCGGTCGAGCAGCGCGCCGATGGCGATACGGGCTTCGAGACGGGCCAGGGGCGCGCCCAGGCAGTAGTGGATGCCGTGGCCGAAGGCCACATGACCGCGGGGGTCGCGGGAGATGTCGAAGCGGTCGGGTGCGGGGAAACGCGCGGGATCGCGGTTGGCGTCGGCCATGGCGACGAGGACCAGCTCTCCGCCTCCGGGAATGACCGTGTCGCCGATCGTGACCGGCTCGGTGGTGAACCGGTAGGTGGGGGTCTCCACGGGGCCGTCGTAGCGCAGCATCTCCTCGACGGCGTTGTCGATCAGGGCGGGGTCGGCGCGCAGCGCGGCCAGTTGCCGGGGGTGGGTGAGCAGGGCCAGGACGCCGTTGGAGATGAGGTTCACGGTGGTCTCGTGGCCCGCGACGAGCAGCAGCCAGGCCATGCCGACGAGTTCCTCGTGGGAGAGCCGGTCGCCGTCGCCGTCGGAGCCGTGGATCAGCGCGCTCAGCAGGTCGTCGCCGGGCCGCTGCCGTTTGTCCCGGACGAGGTCCGTGATGTACCGCGCCATCGAGGCCGCCGCGGCCGTGCGGACGTCCGGGTCGGTGGCGCCCAGCGCCTCGTTCGACCAGGTGCGGAAGGAGTCGCGGTCCAGGCCGGGGACGCCGAGGAGTTCGCAGATCACGGAGATCGGCAGCGGGAAGGACAGCGCCTCGACGAGGTCGGCGCGCCCGTCGGGGGCGGCGAGCATCCGGTCCAGGAGTTCGTCGGTGGTCTTGCGGACGCGCGGCGCGAGTTCCTCGACGCGGCGCGCGGTGAACTCGCGGGCGACGAGCTTGCGCAGCCGCGTGTGGTCCGGCGGGTCGGCCCGCAGCATGTGCGGGCCGGAGGACACGGCGCCCAGCGGCAGCGAGGGCGACGCCTTGCTCCAGTCCTTCGACAGCCGCGCGTCCGCCAGCGCGGCCCGTCCGGCCTCGTAGCCGACGACGAGCCAGGCCGACGCGCCCCCTTCCGGCATGCGTACGCGGTGCACCGGTCCCTGGGCCCGTAATCGGGCGTAGACGGGGTAGGGGTCGCGAGTGAAGGACTCGCCGAGGGCGGCCAGGTCGACGACGTTCATGGGTTCCACCTCACTGGGCTGATGTGCGGCTCTGCTGTGCTCATCCTGCGCCCTGACCGCGCCCGTTGGCCCGGGGCGGTACCGCTTGTTTCGGCCGACTGCGGGTTAGGTGGCCAGATAGCGCAGTGCCACCGCCGCGTGCAGGGCGGCGCCGGAGGCGAGGGCGGGTTCGTCGAAGACGACGCGGTTGGAGTGGCAGTCGGGTGTCTCCTCGCCGTGCTGACCGGGCGGGCGGGCGCCGAGGAAGGCCATGGTGCCGGGTACGCGGCGCAGGACGTACGAGAAGTCCTCGGCGCCCATGAAGGGCTGGGGCAGCGGGTGGACGCGGTCGGCGCCGAGGAGTGCGGCGGCCGTCTCGCGGACGGTGCCGGTGACCGTGTCGTCGTTGACGGTGGGCGGATACCCCTCGGGCAGCTCGATGTCGACGGTCGCGCCGTGCGCGGCGGCCACGTGCCGGGCGACGCGGGCGATCCCCTCCCGCACCCGGTGACGGGTGTGCGCGGTCAGTGTGCGGACGGTGCCGTGCAGTTCGGCCGTCTCCGGGATGATGTTGGTGGTCGTACCGGCGCGCACGGAGGCGATGGTGACCACGGCGGGGTCGAAGACGTCGACGGTACGGGTGGCCATCGTCTGCAGCGCCTGCACGATCTCGCAGGCCACGGGCACCGGGTCCAGGGCCTGGTGGGGCGTCGAGGCGTGCCCCGAGCGGCCGCGGACGGTCAGGTGGATCCGGTCGGCGGCGGCGAAGGTCGGGCCGGGGCGCAGGTGCAGGGAGCCGCTGTCGAAGCGCGTGGTGACGTGCAGGGCGAACGCCGCGGCGATCCCGGCGCCGTCGGGAGTGTCCAGCACCCCCTCGTCGATCATGTACTGGGCGCCGCCGTCGCTCTCCTCCGCCGGCTGGAACATGAACACCACCCGCCCGGCCAGCCGCGCCCGCCGGGCGGCCAGCAGCCGGGCCGCGCCGACGAGCATCGCCGTGTGCAGATCGTGTCCGCAGGCGTGCATGGCACCGGGCACCTCGGAGGCGAACTCCAGTCCCGTCTCTTCCTGCTGGGGCAGGGCGTCCATGTCGGCGCGCAGCAGTACGGTGGGTCCGGGACGGTCGCCCTCCAGTACGGCCGTCACCGAGCTGAGCCGCTCCCCCGTCGTCACCGCCAGCCCCAGCCCGTCGAGGGCGTCGAGCACCGCGCGCTGGGTGTGCGGCAGCCGCAGGCCCAGTTCGGGCGTGCGGTGCAGTCGGCGTCGTACGGCGACGATATCGGGCAGCAGCGTGCGGGCCTCGGCGAGCAGGCCGTCGGAGGAGGCGGCGGAGGAGGAGGCCGGGGCGGTCATCGTGCCCTCCGGTCGGGGGTCTCTTCCAGCGGGGCCTCGGGCACGGGCGTCTCCCTTCGGCGCGGGCATGTGTGTGCGTCGCCGGGGATGCCTGCCCGGGCGCGGGGCGCTTCACGCGGTGACCGCACGCCGTGCCCCCGGTCGGCCGCCGGTCCTCGCACCGTCGGGCCGTCCGCCCGGGCGCCGGTGGTGCCTCGTACCGCTGATGACAGGATGAGGCCCGTGCATCACGTCCTGCACGGACTCGCCGCCAACCCGTCCCTGCCCACCGCGCTGGTCGACCGGCTGATCGCGGTCGCGGACGCCGACCTCGCCGGTGAACTCGCCGCGCGTACGGACCTCAGCCGCGCACAGGCGCGGGCGCTGGCCGCGATCAGCGCGGAGGCCGCCGTGGCGCTCGCGTACGCGGGGCATCTGACGGCAGCCGACGTCCATCCCGTGACGCGGCCGACGGCGGCGCTGGCGCTGCTCGACAAAGGTGCGGGGCGGCCCGAGTGGGCGCGGATGCTCGCGGCCGACCCGGAGGTCGGGCACCGGGAGAAGCTGGCCGCCTGCCCGGGCCTGCCGGCCGACGTGGTGGACGGGCTCGCCGCCGACCCGGACGTCCGTGTCGTCGCGGAGCTGGCGCTGTGGGCCACGCCGGAGGTCGCCGCGCGGCTCGCCGAGCATCCCCATGCCGAGGTGCGGCTCGCGGTGGCCGCCAACGAGGCGGCACCGCCGGCCGTCCTGTCCCGGCTGATCGGCGGCGAAGGGCTCGCCCCGGCGCGGCGGTGCCTGGTCTGCGACCGTGAGGTGCCGCCGTTCGTGCACGACCCCCACTGCCCGCGGCTCGACTGCGACCTGCGCGCGGGCGCCGCGTGCGACGGCTCCCACCAGTCCACCGTGCGCGAGACACAGCTCGCGGCGCTGCAGAACCCGGCCACCCCGGCCGAGGCCGTCCTGCGGTTCGCCGACGACCCCTCGGCCCTGCCGCGCACCGCACTCGCCGCCCGCCACGACCTGCCCGCGCACACGGCACGGCGCCTCGCCGACGACCCCGTGCCGGGTGTCCGCGCCGCCCTCGCGGAGAATCCGGCGATCGACGAGGCGCTGATCCGCGTGCTGGCCCGCGACGAGGACCCCGATGTGCGGCGCGCCGTGGCACACCACCCGCGCGTGCCGCTCGGTGTGCTGACCGGGCTGGCCGGTGCCCTGCGGATCGGTCCGGCGCTGCTGCCGCGCATCGCCGCCGCCACGCCCGCGGAGGTCGCGGAACTGGCTGTGTCGCCACGGCCGGAGGTGCGCATGTTCCTGGCGGCCCGGCGTGATCTGCCGGACGGGATACGGGACGCGCTGGCCGACGACCCCGACGCGAAGGTCGTCAAGTCCGTCGCCTCCCACCCGGGTCTGTCAAGGGCCCGGCTGCGCGCCATGGTGGACCGGTGCGGCGCCCAGGTCGCCGCGATGGTGGCGGCCAATCCGGACGCGCCGCCCTCCCTGCTCGAAGAGGTGTCCCGGCAGCGGCCACCGGTGCGCAAGGCGCTGCGCGTCATCGCCCGGCACCCTCGTGCGACGGCCGCGGCACTGGCCGCCTGCCTGGCGGACGACCGGGCCAGACCCCTGGCCGCCGCCCACCCCGCCCTGCCGCCGCAGCTCGTCGCCGAGTTGCTGCACGACGGCGACCCTCAGGTGACGGAAGCGGCGGCGGCCAACCCGTCGCTGCCGCGCCCGGTGATGGAGGCGCTGGTGCGGGAGGGCGGCGGGGCTTAGGGCGTTGCCTTCGGACGCCGACGTACGGCGCCGCCTCGCCGCAGTGTCTCGCGCGGCAGTACGTCATCATCGCGCCGGAACACGACACCGTCGCGCAGTCGTTCGCCGCCGGGTCCGCCGGGGACGCCTTCACCGCCCTCCCGCGCGAGTGTCCGGCGCCGTCGGAGCGCGTAAGCGCGCCCAGGTGTCGGCCGACGGTCGCGCCGACGCCGCGCTGTCCCGGCCGTACTATCGCTATCTCACGCTGCACGGCAGCTGTGCGACCGTCGACCGGTCCGAGAAAGGTTGAACGTCATGACCGAGAACATCACCGTGCCCAGCAACCTGGCATCGCAGTACGCCGCCCAGGTGACCACCGACCTCGAGCGCAACGTCAAGGAGCAGGAGCGGGTGAGCGCCGAGATCGAGGCGCTGCAGGAGCAGTTGGCGCAACTGCAGCGCGACCATGCCGTGCTGACGAACATGCAGCAGGCGCTCGGCCTTCCGGCCGCGCTCGCCGAGACCGCGGCGGCGGTCGCGGCCGACGCGCCCGTGGTGCCCGCTCCCCGGAAGAAGACCGCGTCGTCCGCCGCCAGGAAGTCGACCGCTGCCACCAAGACGGGCGCGGCCACCAAGTCGAGCACGGCGGCCAAGACGAGCGCGGCGACCAAGAAGACCGCCGCTTCCGGCAAGCCGAAGCAGACGCGGGCGAAGAAGGCCACGGCCGCGTCCGGCAAGGGCAGCGGCGGCAAGGAGACCGCCCGCAAGTCCTCGGCCGGCGCCACCAGGACGGCGGACCAGCCCACGCTGGTCGACCTCGTCCGCGGCCACCTCGGCGAAGTCACCGAGCCCCGCTCGGCGGCGGAGATCGCCTCCGCGCTCGGCCAGGTCCACCCCGACCGGGACATCAAGACGACGGTCGTGCGCACCACCCTCGAAGGGCTCGTCGCCAAGGGTCAGGCGCAGCGCACCAAGCAGGGCAACTCCGTCTTCTACACGGCACCCGACACCGACAACCGGGAGCCCGAGGCTCAGCCGGTCACCGAACAGAGTGAATGAGGGGACGCGAAGTCCCGTCTCGCACCATCGGGCGGGGACGCCGCACGCCGACGGCGGCCCCTCCGGTGACCGCGCGCCGAAACGAGTTGCCCGCGGTCTGGGGCCCGGTGAGGATGGCGCCACAAGGAGGCTCATCCATGCAGGTCACCGTGCCCACCACAGCAGGACCGGTCCGCGGGCGGCGAACGGGCGAGGTGACGGTGTTCGCCGGTGTCCCCTACGCGGCGCCGCCGTTCGGGCCGCGGCGGTTGCGACCGCCTCAGCCGCCCGAGCCGTGGTCGGGGGTGCGGGACGCGTTCGCGTACGGCCCGTCCGCGCCCCAGCCCGGTTACCTGGCGCACCGGCCGCCCCGGCTGCGGGAAGGCGCTGCCGCCCTGGCCCGCGTACGGCACGCGGCGCGCCGTCATGCGTCTCGGCGCCGGTGAGCCGGCCGTGCACGACGACCCCGGGTCCGCGACACGCGCCCTGTGGGAGAACCTGCGCCTGCCCCGGTCCCGCGGCTGAGCGACGTCGACCGTCCGCGAGCGCCGCGACCCGGGGTCAGTCTCCGGCGAGGCCGTGTCCGCGCGGTGGGCGGTGCGGCGCCAGGTGCTCGACGATGACGAGCGTGCCCCGGCTTCCGGGGCGTACGGCGTGCTCCACGCCCGCCTCGACGACGTACATCTCTCCCGCACGCGCGTCGACTCCGGTGCCGCCGGCCAGCAGGCGCAGGGTGCCGTCCAGTACCAGCAGGGCCTCCGCCGTGTCGTGGGACTCCGGTTCCAGGGTGCGTCCGTCCATCCGCAGCACGTTCACCGCCGTATGTCCGATCCGCCCGAGCAGCGATGAGCCCCAGGCGTCCGGCAGTCCGGCCGCGGCGGTGCGTATGTCGGTCTTCATGGCATGCCTCCTGGCGGGTCGTCCCGGCGGGCGCCGAGTGAGGCGCCGGGGACGTCCGCGGTCGTCGTCGAGGGATGCGTGTGACGCTACGACGCGAGGGGGCGTCGTTGGTCGACCGTCGGGTAAAACCTGTCGCGCGTAGTCCTGTCTCTCTGCCCCGCCCGCGCACTCAGCCGAGAACGAGCGGCACTTTCGCGGCCAGTTCACCCAGTGCGGCCCGCTCCGCGTCGGTCGGGGCGCGACGGCCCGTGCCGGTCAGGAGGGCGTCCCGGTCCGGGAGGGAGGCGGGGAACGGGGTGCCGGCGATGCGCTCCAGCAGGTCGCGGGAGTGGGCGAGGGCGTCCGCGGGCGGTCCGGCGACGTGCGGGAGATGGGCGGTCAGGTCGAGGTGGTGCAGGGTCCACTCCAGGACGTACGCGGAAAAGTAGTCGCCGGCGGTGAGCACCTGGCCGCGGGTGGCGACCCGCAGGGCGGGGTCGGCGAGCCGGGCGGCGCGGCCGGCGGCGGAGCCGACGTCGTCGAGGTGGAACTTCAGCAGCCACGGCTCCTCGTACGCGGCGGCCAGCCGGACGGTCAGGGCGTCGAGCGGGTCGTCACCGGTCGGGGGTGTCCCGGTGACCTCCCAGTAGGTGACGGCGTCGCGGGTGGGTTCCGTGTCGGCGGGAGTGGCGAGGGTGATCAGGACGTCCTGCGCGTCGATGACCAGGTGGCACACCAGGTCCCGTACGAGCCAGCCGGTGCAGCCGGACGGCCGCCCGAAGTCCTCGTCGGCCAGATCCGCGACGGCCGTGCGCAACGCTGTCCAGGAGTGTGAGAAGAGGTCCACCGTCGGCACGGTAGTTGCGGGCCGGAAGCGCGGACAAGCGGATTCGGGCCGGGGGTGGCGGGTCGGTTCCGAGGGCTCGGGGTGTCGGGGTCCCGGGTGTGCCCGGCGTGCGGCGGGTGGCGTGCAGCGGGTGGCGGCCGCGAGCGGTGGGTGGCGGCGGGCACTCAGAACCACAGATGGCGCAGTACCGCGTTGACGGTGACCGGTTGCTGGGTGTGCGGGTAGTAGCCGCAGCAGTTTCCCTCCGTCCTCCCCGCCCTCTTGGCCGACCCGCTCTCCTGGCCGGCCCGCTCTCCTGGTCGGCTCCGCTCCTCGCCGGGGCGCGGTCCGATCACACCGTGGGCGGGGCCGAGCGGTTAAGGCGCTCGATGGCCGACGGCGAGCACGGGCGGGGTCCAGTCGGCGTGGCGGAGGATGGCCCGGATCACGGCCCGCGACGGAAGGAGGCGCAGAGCGGTGTCGCGCAGGGCGACGGCCGCCGGGTGGGCCAGTTGCTGCCCCATGCCGCCGGCCTGGCGGGCGGCGCGTGCCACGGCCTGGCTGCGCGGGCGGCGTTCGGCGTCGTAGCGGGCGAGGGCGGCGGCGACGGTGGGTTCGGCGGCGAGGGCGGCGGCGAGTGTGGCGGCATCCTCCAGTGCCTGGCAGGCGCCCTGGCCGAGGTTGGGCGTCATGGCGTGGGCGGCGTCGCCGAGGAGGGCGACGGGACCGGCGGTGAAGGCCGGAAGCGGGGTGGCCAGTTCGTGGATGTCGTGGTGCAGGACGGCGTCGGGGCGGGTCGCGTCGAGCAGCGCGGGGATCGGATCGTGCCAGTGCGCGAAGCGGCGGCGCACGGCCTCCAGCGGGTCGGGGTGCCGTATGCCGGGCGGCGCGTTGAGGACGGCGTGCCATTCCGCCCGCCCGTCGGCGAAGGTGATGTGGCCGAATTCGGCGCCCCTGCCCCAGGTGATCCGGAAGTCGTCCGCCAGGTCCACGGGGTGCTCGGTGATGGCGCGCAGGACCGTCGAGCCGCTGTAGACGGGGCCGGGGTGGTGAGGGTAGAGCCGCGCGCGCAGACGGCTGTGCACGCCGTCGGCGGCCACGACCAGGTCGGCCTCCAGTTCGCTGCCCGGCACGGACACGCGGGCCGGGCCGTCGGGTCCGGTGCGCTCGACGGTCGTCGCCTCGGCCCCGACGCGCAGGCAGCCGGGCGGCAGTGCCTCGCGCAGCAGTCGGTGCAGGACGGATCGCGGGATGCCGACGATGGGCGTGCCGAGTTCACGTTCGAGGGCGGCGCCGTCCATCCGGGTCAGCAGACGGCCGTTGGGGGTGCGGGTGCCTCCGGTGTACTGCGGGTGCGCCGCCGCGCGCACCGCCGCGCCGATGCCGAGGACGTCGAGGGCGCGCAGTCCGTTCGCGTGCAGGGAGATGCCCGCCCCGGCGTCGGCGAGGGTGGCGGCGCGTTCGACGACGGTCACTTCCCAGCCGATCAGCCGCAGCCCGACGGCGGCGGCCAGCCCTCCGATGCCTCCCCCGACCACCACAGCGCTGTTCCCCATGCCCGGCCCCCTTCGCCCGCACCGCTCGCTCTTCTTCTACAGATGTAGAAAGAGCGTACTCGATGCCGACCGACGCCCTCTACAGGTGTAGAAAGGAGAGGTGGCCACCGAACGACGCACGCTTCTCGCCGACGCCGCCATCACCGTGCTCGCCGAGACGGGGATACGGGGACTGACGCACCGCGCCGTGGACCGGGCGGCGAACCTGCCGTCCGGCACCACGTCCGCCTACTACCGCACCCGTCAGGCGCTGCTCACCGCGCTGGTCCGGCGGCTGGTGGAACGCGACCAGGCCGAGCTGGAGGAAGCCGGCCGCGCCCTGCCGGTGCCGCGCGACGCCGGGGAACTGGCGGCCCGTATCACCGCCCTCGCCGAGCGGCGGCTCACCGGGAACGGCCGGCAGCGCTCCCTGGCCCGCTACGCCTGCGCCATCGAGAGCGTGCGCCATCCTGAGCTGCGGGAGATCCTCGTACCGCGCGAGAACACGGCGCGTGAGGCCGTACGCGCCTTCCTCGCCGCACAGGGGGTCGAGGACGCCGAGGAACGCACCGTCACCTTGCTGACGTGCGTCGACGGTCTCGTCTTCGACCGGCTCGTCAACGGTGGCCGCGTCGCCGAGGAGGACGTGCGCCGGCTGGTGGGGGCGGCGCTGCGGTGAGCGGCGCCCGGCCGCTGCCCGGGGTGCCGGAGGCCCGCCGATGCCGGGGGGATGGATGCCGCAGGCCGGCCGCTGCCACGAGGTGCCGGAGGCCGCCACGCGGCGCGTGCGGTGGCGGCCGCCACGGCCGTGACGCCGGGCGCGGGTCAGGCCAGGCTCTGAGCCGACGTCCTGCGGCGCGCGGCGTACAGGCCGAGACCGGCGACGGCCAGCACTCCGAGGCCGCCCGCGGTCACCGTCGGGGCGTCCAGGGCGCCGCCGCCGGTGTGCATGCCGCCACGGGGCTTGTCGTGACCGCCGCCCCAAGACTCCTTCTCGCTCCAGGAGTCCTTGCCGTACCCGCTGTCCTCGTGGCTGCCGGAGTCGCCGCCCTTCTGGTAGCCGCCCGACTCGTGGGTGCTCTCCTCTGAGGAGGAGCCCGAGTCGTACCCGCTGTCCTTCTCCTGCTCCTTGCTGTACGAAGAGCCTCCACGGTCGGAGCCGTAGTCGTCCGCGTAGGCGCCGGGTGCGCCCAGGGCGAGGGCGGCCGTGGCCCCCGCGGTGACCAGGAGCATGCGAGCAGAGCGCATCTGACATTCCTTCCGCCGACAGCCGGGCAGCTGGCACTCGGTCAGCTGACCAACCCGGCCTCGACGTGCTCAACCGTCGGCGAGTCAGGTCCCGGCCGCTACTCGGGGCGATCACACGGGTGAGCCCGGACGCGTCCGTCGGAGTGTCTGCGCGCCGGGAGGCTTCGGATGCGGTAGGCCGAGGGAGCGGCGCGCTGAGCGCTCTCCCGCCCCGCGGCGGACGACCACTACGCTGAGTGCCCGATGCGCGACGCACCGGCGGCGACCGTACGGCCGGACGACGGGGCGGCGGCCGTACGGTTCGGGAGGCGGACACACATGGACTACTACGATCTCGGCACGCACACCCGTACGGTGACGACCACGTCGGCAGAGGCGCAGCTGTGGTTCGACCGGGGCCTGGTGTGGACGTACGCCTTCCACCACGAGGAGGCCGCCCGCTGCTTCGAGGCCGCCGCGGCGGCCGATCCCGGCTGCGCCATGGCGTACTGGGGCATCGCCTACGCCCTCGGCCCCAACTACAACAAGCCGTGGGACTTCTTCGACGAGCGGGAACTGACCCGGACCGTCGAGCGCACGCACACCGCCGTCGAGCGGGCCCACGAGCGGGCCGCCGACGCCGCCACGCCCGTCGAGCGGGCCCTGATCGGCGCGCTGCGCGCCCGCTACCCGCAGGCCCGGCCGGCCGAGGACTGCTCCGTGTGGAACGCGCCGTACGCCGACAGCATGCGCGCCGCCTACGACCTCGCCCCCGACGATCCCGACGTCGCCACCCTGTACGCCGACGCGCTGATGAACCTGACCCCGTGGCAGCTGTGGGACCTGCGCACCGGGGAGCCCGCCGGGGGCGCGCGCACCCTGGAGGCACGGGCGGTCCTGGAGCGGGCGCTGCGCGCGCCGGGCGGACGCGACCACCCGGGTGTCCTCCATCTGTACATCCACCTGATGGAGATGTCGCCGACACCCGAGACGGCGCTGCCGGTCGCCGACCGGCTGCGCGGCCTGGTCCCGGACGCCGGTCACCTCCAGCACATGCCCTCGCACCTCGAAGTGCTGTGCGGGGACTACCGGCAGGTCGTCGCGGACAACAGCGCCGCGATCGCCGCGGACGAGAAGTACCGCGCGCGGGCCGGGGCGATGAACTTCTACACCCTCTACCGCTCGCACAACTACCACTTCAAGATCTACGGCGCGATGTTCCTCGGCCGGTCGGACATCGCCCTGGAGACGGCGGCCCGGCTGGAGGCGTCCATCCCGGAGGAGCTGCTGCGGGTGGAGAGCCCGCCCATGGCCGACTGGCTGGAGGGCTTCCTCGCCATGCGCGTGCACGCGCTGATCCGGTTCGGCCGGTGGGACGACATCCTCGCCCTGCCGCTGCCCGAGGACCCGGAGCTGTACAGCGTCACCACGACGATGCTGCGGTACGCCCGGGGCGTCGCCCTCGCCGCGACCGGCCGGGTCGCAAAGGCCGAGGCGGAGCGGGAGCTGTTCCGCGCGGCGGTCGGCCGGGTGCCCGGGACGCGGATGCTGTTCAACAACACCTGCCTCGACATCCTGGCCATCGCCTCCGCGATGCTGGACGGCGAACTCGCCTACCGCAAGGGCGAGTTCGACGCGGCCTTCGCCGCACTGGAGCGGTCCGTCGCCCTGGACGACGGCCTCCCCTACGACGAGCCGTGGGGCTGGATGCAGCCCACCCGGCACGCCCTGGGCGCCCTGCTGCTGGAGCAGGGCCGGGTCGCCGAGGCGGAGGCGGTCTACCGGGCCGACCTCGGCCTGGACGACACCCTGCCGCGCCCCTGCCGCCACCCCGGCAACGTCTGGGCCCTGCACGGCTTCCACGAGTGCCTGCAGCGGCAGGGCAGGACCGCGGAGGCGGCGATCGTCGCCCAGCAGCTCACCGTCGCCACCGCCCTGGCCGACGTCCCCGTCACGGCCTCCTGCTTCTGCCGCACCGAGGCCGCCGGGCCAGGCGTGGGGGCGACGCCGCCCCACTGCTGCGGCACGGACGGGTGAGGCCGGTGCCGGTGCGGTGCGCGTGCCGGTGCGCGTGCCGGTGCGGTGCGCGTGCCGGTGCGCGTGCCGGTGCGGTGCGCGTGCCGATGCGCGGCGGGCGTGCCGGAGCGGTGCGCGGCGGGGCGTGCCGCAGTCGGTGGGACCGCGCTGGGCGCTGGCCATGGTCCGGGCGACCGTACTGGAAGCCGCTCACCCGCAGATCGGGGCCGCTCTGGCGGACGACTCCACCTTCGTCGCCCACCCTTGGCGGCGGCTGAGGAACACCTTCCTCAGCATGCAGCGCATGCTCGGCGCCGACGAGCAGGTACGGCAGCGGGAGGCCGCACGGCTCAACCGCCTGCACGCCCGCCTGCGCAGCACCAGCAGCGGCGCCGGCCCCGGCCAACGGCCCTATGACGCGATGGACCCGGCCGTGCGGGCCTGGGTGGTGGCGACCCTGTTCGAAAGCGCCGTCACCATGTGCAGGCTCAGCGGACAGCCCCTCGAACAGCGCGCCGTGGAGCTGCTGTACGCCGAGTTCCGCGCCTTCCTGGCTGCCATGGGCGACGAGGACGGGCACCTGCCGGCCGTTCTCGCCGACTTCTGGCCCTCCTTCGACCAGGTGGTCGAGCGGGAACTGGAGAACACGGACGCGATGCGCATCATCCTGTTCAAGCTCTTCGACCATCTCCCCGCCCCGCCGGTGCTCAGCGGGTTTCCCGCCCTGTGGGCCACCGGCCGGGCCGTGGCCGGCCCGGTCATCGGAGCGATCACCGTGGCCTCGCTGCCCGAAGCGTTCCGCCGCAAGGCCGGACTGCCCGAGATCGCGGGAGTGCAGACGCTGATGCAGGGCGCCTACCTCGCCGCCGGCCTGGCGCGCTTCCTGCCCGACGGCTGGATCCAGGCCGCCGGCATCGTCGACCTGCTCGCGATTTCCCCGCACAGCGACGACCCCCGCGCCCGCACCGTCACCGCCCTGCGCGAGCAGACGCAACGCGCCGCCGCCCTCCTGAGGCTCCTCACCCCCCTCCCCGCGCAGCCGGCACCGGAACCCACGGGAGACACGGCGACGCGGCGCAGCGCGCAGGAGTTCTTCGCCGAAGTCCTCGACCAGACCGGCGACGGCTACCTGGACTGGCCGGACCTCGCCGCCATGGCCCGCGAAATGGCCGGCCGCCTCGACCTGGACGAACCGGAGGAGACCAGGCTCTACGACGCCTGTGCCGACTGGTGGCGCGAACTGCAGGCGGCGCTCGACACGGACGGCGACGGACGCGTCAGCGCCCGCGAGTACGCCGCCGCGGCTCCCGCCATGGCCGGCCCCGCGCTGATCAGGGTCGCCGAGGTCCTGTTCGACGTCACCGACAAGGACGGCAACCAGCGCATCGACGCCGTCGAGTACCGGGCCCTGTCCCGGAGCCGCCTTCCACCGCGACACCACCCACGGCGACGGCACTTACACCCGCGGTGCGTTCGTCAGCGAGTTCCTGTCCTTCATGTCCGGCCGCCACCGCACCACCCCGTGCGACCCGCTGCTCGCCGAGGCCTGATCACGTGGGCTGCTAGCGTCACCACCGTGGCAAACCGTTCATACCTCTACTCCGCGGACTCCCTGCCGAACGAGGCGGAGATTCCCCAGCGGATCCGGTGCATATCCGAACACAACTGGGACATCCCGCTCGCGCACAAGATCATGGTGGGGCGCGGAACGACGATCGTCCCCTCCATGATCTGGAACCCTCCGATCGGCATCGCCGCGGACTACGCCGACGGGGCGGCCCTGCTGCGGGACCTCCTGCGCGCGGTCGGCAAGGGCCTGGAGGACGACGCCGAGTTCGCCGAGTGCGTTGCCAGGACCACGGCGCACCTCGAGAAGCAGCAGGCACGGTACTTCGTCCTCGAGACCGGGGAGATCGTCTCGATGACGGGTGACGATCCGGCAGCGAGCGTGCGGCGTCTGGTGTCCTTGGACATCCCGGACGCCGTCGCCAGGGCGGAGGCGGCGATCGCCGGCCGGGACGACGACTGGCTGGCGTCCGTCCGAGCCGACTGGCAAAGGCACTTCGCGTCCTTCTACAGCGAGGCGCTCTACTTCTCCTTCCCCGGCTGACGCACCCCGCGGCCGACTGACGCGACCTGCGGCCGAGGGCGGCCGCGGGCCTCGCGCCGCGGTGGCCCGCGCCTCGGCCTGCGGCTCCCGCCCCGACGAACTGATCGCGTCACGGGCGTCCGTGTCGGGGGCTCCAACCCTGCGGCCCAGGGCTTCCCTCGGAAGCTGAGGGCCGGCACCGAACACGTCGCGGAGCGCGCCTCCGCGCACCCCGATGACCGTCACCGCCGCCGGGCCGGCGTCGGTCCGGCGGCGGTTCAGCCGCTCGCGGCGGCGTGGTGTGCAGAGATCGAAGTCGGCAGCGGAGAACTTGTCAAGGCGTCCTGGGCCACTGGACGACACCGGCACAGCCGGTGACGGGATTCGAACCCGCGTACCCGCTTTCGAGGCGAAGTATCCGCGGCCTGCGCACCTGCACGACAGCGACTGTAGCGAGCGGGGCTATGGCCGGCACCCGGTTTTCGCGCCGCCCGGAGTCATCCGAGGGCTCCGCCACGCCCGCCACGCCCCGCGCCGACGGCCGCACCGCTGCACGGATATTGCCACCGCGTCGGCCACCGCTCTATCCTCGCCGTCCAGAAAGCGCTTTCCCCAGTGGCGTGCGGGGCCGCTGTCGAAGCGAGTGCAGCAGTGCGTCCGGGCTTCACCCGGCATTCGGCGACGCGTGGCGCATGCCGTATGTCGAGTGCCGCGTGGCGAGTGACGCCTGACGAATGGGGAGACGACATGAGACGACCAGCGGCCCTGCGCGTCTACGCGGCGCTGGGCACACTCGCCCTCGCGGCCGCGGCCGGTGCGGTGGTGTCGGCGCCGGACGCGTCGGCGGCGGTGACCGGCAGCGCGACCGGTTACGCGACGCAGAACGGCGGCACGACCGGCGGCGCGGGCGGGCAGACGGTGCGGGCCACGACGGGCACCGCGATCCACCAGGCCCTGTGCGGCCGGGCCAGCAGCAGCACCCCGATCACCATCCAGGTCGAGGGCACCATCAACCACGGCAACACCAGCAAGGTGTCGGGGTCCAGCTGCAGCACCGCGGACGGGGTGATCGAGCTCAAGCAGATCAGCAACGTCACGATCGTCGGCGTCGGCAGTGGTGCCGTCTTCGACCAGGTGGGCATCCACATCCGCGAGTCGAAGAACATCATCATCCAGAACGTGACGGTCCGGAACGTCAAGAAGTCCGGCTCTCCCACGTCCAACGGCGGTGACGCCATCGGCATGGAGAGCAACGTCCGCAACGTGTGGGTGGACCACGTCACGCTGGAGGCCTCGGGCGGTGAGTCGGAGGGCTACGACGGCCTCTTCGACATGAAGGACAACACCCAGTACGTGACCCTGTCCTACAGCATTCTGCGCAACTCCGGCCGGGGCGGCCTCATCGGCTCCAGCGAGAGCGACGTCTCGAACGGGTACGTCACGTTCCACCACAACAAGTACGAGAACATCGACTCCCGCACGCCCCTGCTGCGCGGCGGCGTCGCCCACATGTACAACAACCACTACTTCAGCCTGAACGAGTCCGGGATCAACTCCCGGGCCGGCGCCCGCGCCAAGGTGGACAACAACTACTTCGAGGACTCCAAGGACGTCCTGGGCACCTTCTACACCGACGCGGCCGGTTACTGGCAGGTGAGCGGCAACGTCTTCGACAACGTCACCTGGTCCCAGCCCGGCACCGACAACAAGCCCGCCGGGCCGAACCCCCAGTCCAACACCACCGTCAGCATCCCGTACTCCTACCGCCTCGACGCCGCGAGCTGCGTGCCGGGCGTCGTGAGCCAGACCGCGGGTGCCAACAAGGGGCTGCGGGTGTCGGACGGCAACTGCACCCCGCAGACGCCCACGCCGACGCCGACCACCCCGGCGCCCACCCCCACCACGCCCACGCCGACGCCGACGACGCCCACGCCCACCCCGACCCAGCCCGCCGGCACCAACCTGTCCATCGGAGCCGGTTCCGACGGCTCCAGCAAGGCGGACGGGACCAGCTACGGCAACGTGCGCGACGGCAACCTGAGCACCTACTGGTCACCGGCCGGCTCCACCGGTTCCGTCTCGATCAAGTGGGGCTCCCCCACGACCGTGTCGACCATCAACATCCGGGAGACGTCGGCGGCCGCGGGCCGGATCGGCTCCTGGCGGGTCGTCAACGCCGACACCGGCGCGGTCCTCGCGTCCGGCAGCAAGGCCGGGGTGATCGCCGTACCCCGGACCACACTGAGCAAGATCACCTTTGAGATCACCGGTTCCAGCGGCACACCGCAGATCGCCGAGTACGAGACCTACGCCGGGTAGTGACGGCGTGCCGCCGCCCCCGCCCGCCCTCCGGTCGTGCCGAGTGCCGGAGGGCGGGCCGGAGCACCGGAGACGGTGCCGGACGGGGGCGGCGGCCGCATTCCTCGTCGCGCTCCCCCACTGACGGTCAGGAGGCCGGCCCGTTCCACAGGTCGCAGTGGTGGGCCTGCGGGAAGGTGTCCACCGGGGTGATGGCCTCCGGGGCGAGCGTCTGGACCTTCGGGTACTGGGGCCAGCGCGGCGCGTTCGCGGCGTACGGCACTCCCGTCCTGGCGAAGTGGGTCCAGTAGCCGAGCATCTTCTCCGACAAGGCGGTCTGGGCGCTGGCTCCGGTGACGCCGCCGAAGACGTAGCGGATCTCGGAGCCGTGGGGTGCGCCGAGAGGGAAGCCGACGGGGAGGTTCAGATAGTCCATGGCGTGCCGGTCGGCGAACTCGTACTGGTAGGAGCGGGTGTGCTCGGCCATGAGTCCGGCGGTGCGGGACTGGAGGCAGGCGAACTGGGAGTCCGTGAGGACCGCGCCGAGCGCTTCGGCGGGTGAGCCGTACTCGGACAGGGGATAGCGGGCCAGGATCGTCTCGGCCCGGTCGCCGTGGAGCGCGCGGACGGCCACCGGGTAGCCCTCGGCGGTGAGCCGGCGCCCGGCGAGGTCGTAGGTGGTCGCGACCGTGAGCCGGCCCTCGTCGGCGGTGGTCCCCTGCAGCACGGGCACCCGGTGGAATCGTCCGCTCTCCAGCGCGTCCGTCACCTGCGAGGGAAGGAGCGCGCCGTCGACGTTGGGCACCCAGCGGGCGGTGGAGCGGGCCGAGGCGGCGAGCAGCTCGGCGGCGGGTTCGGCGCGCAGGCAGGCGACGTCGGCGCAGCCGAGGGAGTCGGCCCAGGCCTTGCCGCTGTTCTCCTGCGACTGCTGGGTGGGCAGCGGGAAGCCGCAGCCGGACTGGGCGATGGCCCGGTCGAACAGGCCGGTGGCGGCCGGTGAGACGAGGTGCTGGCAGACGCTGCCGCCGCCCGCGGACTCGCCGAACACGGTCACGTTGCCGGGGTCGCCGCCGAACGCCGCGATGTTGTCGCGCACCCAGCGCAGCGCGGCCTGCTGGTCGAGGAGGCCGTAGTTGCCGGACAGGCCGCGCGGCGACTCCTCGGTCAGCCCGGGGTGGGCGAGGTAACCGAACACGCCGAGGCGGTAGTTGAGGTGGACGGTGATCACGTCGCCCTTGGCGGCCAGGGTGCCGCCGTCGTAGAAGGAGCCGGAGCCGACGGTGAAGCCGCCGCCGTGGATCCACACCATGACCGGCCGCTGCCGGTGCGAGGGCTGTGCGGGGGTGTGGACGTTCAGGTAGAGGCAGTCCTCACTGGGCGTGCCGGGCCCGGCGAGGTTCCCCCAGGGCGTGGACGACGGCTGCTGCATGCAGGGGTTGCCGGGGGCCGTGGCGTCGCGGACGCCGGACCAGCGGGCGGGCGGGGACGGCGGTTTCCACCGCAGGGATCCGACGGGCGGCGCGGCGTAGGGGATGCCCAGGTAGGAGTGGGCGGCGGCGCTCGCCCTGCCCCGGAGCTGCCCGTACCGGGTGGAGACCGTCGGGCCGTCGCCCGCCGCCACAGCGGGGGCGACGGCGGCCACCGGTACGGCGGCGCCCGGTTCCGCGGCCTCCCGTACGGCGGTCTCGGACGACGGCAGCGCGCCCGACAGCCCACCGGACAACCCGCCGGACAGTCCGCCGGTGAGCAGTAACGCCCCCGACAGCAGCAGCGGGTGACTTCTCGTCAAGTACCTCTTCAGCGGACCGGACATCGGCACCTCGGATACGGCTGGACGACATGGTCCGTGCAGTGTCGTGGGGCACCGGGAACGCCCGGACCGCGTAAATCACCAGTCCCTGACCCGCGTCGGGGAGACGACGCGGGTCAGTGGACGGGTGAAAGTCGCAGCAGCGCCGGACGGCGGAACCTCCGGCCTCAGCCGACCCGGTCCGCGGGCTGCCGGGACTCGGCCGCGGTGGCGGCCTCCTCTGCGAGGCGTTCCATGCCGCTGGTGGTCTTCAGTGGCTTCTCCTTGATGAAGAGGACGGCGACGAGGGCGAGCAGCGCGAAGGGGGTCGCGACGAGGAAGAGGTCGGCGGTGGCGACACCGTAGGCGTGCTCCACGATGGCCCGCATCGGCGCCGGCAGTGTGGTCATGTCCGGGACGCCGTGCCCGGCGGCCTGTCCGGTGCCGGCGGGGGTCCCCGCCTCGGCGAGGCTCTTGGTGATCTCGTCGGTGACGCGGTTGGCGAGGATCGCGCCGAGCACACTGGTGCCGATGGTGCCGCCCATGCTGCGGAAGAACGACAGCACGGAGGTGGCGGCGCCGAGTTCGGCGGCGGGCACGTCGTTCTGCGCGGCGAGGACCAGGTTCTGCATCAACATGCCGACGCCGATGCCGAGGACCGCCATGTAGAGGCTGAGCAGGGCGAAGTGGGTGTCGGTGCCGATGGTGGAGAGCAGGGCGAGACCGGCGGTCATCACGGCGGCGCCCGCGACGAGGTACACCTTCCACCTGCCGGTGGCGCTGATGATCTGCCCGGCGATGGTGGAGGACACCAGCAGGCCGAGGACCATCGGCAGGCTCATCAGGCCCGCGACGGTCGCGGACTTGCCCAGGGAGACCTGGAAGTACTGGGAGAGGAACACGGTGCCGCCGAACATGGCCACGCCGACGAGCAGGCTGGCGACGGTGGTCAGGGTGACCGTGCGGTTGCGGAAGATGTCCAGCGGGATGACCGGTTCGGCGGCGCGCGACTCGACGTAGACGGCGATCGCGAGCAGGACCACGCCCGTGCCCGTCAGGGCGGCGGTCTGCCAGGAGGCCCAGTCGAACTGGTTGCCCGCGAGCGAAACCCAGATGAGCAGCGCGCAGACGCCGGCGACGATCAGGAAGGCGCCCAGGAAGTCGATCTTCACTTCGCGGCGCCGCACGGCCGGCAGCTTCAGGGTGCGCTGGAGCAGCACGATGGCCAGCAGCGCGAAGGGGACGCCGATGAAGAAGCACCAACGCCAGCCGAGCCACGAGGTGTCCACCAGGACGCCGCCGATGAGCGGCCCGGCGACGGTGCCGACGGCGAAGACGGCGCCGAAGAGGCCGGAGTACTTGCCGAGGCGGCGCGGCGGGATGATGGCGGCCATCACGACCTGCGCGAGCGCGGTGAGACCGCCCGCGCCGATGCCCTGCGCGACGCGGCTGAAGATGAGCAGGCCCACCTCGTGGGAGAACCCGGCCAGCAGCGAGCCCACCACGAACATGCCCAGCGAGAGCTGGAGCAGCAGTTTCTGGTTGTAGAGGTCGGACAGCTTGCCCCACAGGGGCACGGTCGCCGTCATGGCCAGCAGTTCGGCGGTGACGACCCAGGTGTACGAGGACTGGCTGGCGCCGAGGTCGGCGATGATCCGGGGCAGGGCGTTGGACACGACGGTGCCCGCGAGGATGGCGACGAACATGCCGGCCATCAGCCCGGACATCGCCTGGAGTATCTGCCGGTCGGACATGGCGGTGGGAGGCGCCTGCTCGGGCGCCGGTGTTGCGTTCACGAGGTCTCTCTCGGTTCGGGGCGGTTCACGACAGTTCCGGGCGGGCGCCGACGGCGTCGGTGCGCGCCCGGCGGCACATGGGGGCCGGGGTGCGGGTGCGGGGGGGGAACGCGGGGGCCGGCCGACGCGGTGGCCGAGGGGACGGGCGGGCGTCAGTCTTGTCCGTCGACCGTCCCGGACGATGTCCCGGTCGGTGCCCGCAGACCGGCGGCGAGATGGTCGAACGCCTCCTCGAAGACGTCCGCGAAGGGCCGTTCCTCCTGGCGCACGCACCAGTGCTCGAAGGCGACCCGGACGGCGGTCACGCCGACGGCGGCCAGCAGTCGCGGATACAGGTCCAGGGCGAGCCTGCGGCTGACATCGTCGGCGGACGACGCGGTGGATCCGGCGGGTGCGGAGGTTGGTTCGGCGGGTGCGGAGTTTGGTTCGGCGGAGGTACCGGCGCCGAGCCGTTCGGCGAGGGTCTCGGCGAGTCCGAGCTCGTCGGAGGCGTACACGCCGAGGCTGCGCACCAGGAGCCGCGGTGACCGGCGCAGCACCTCCGCGTGGAGCCGCCACAGCTCATGCTGCTGCTCCACCTCCGCCAGCTCGGCGGCCATGGCCCGGCGCAGTGCCTGGAGCGGCGGGAGGTTGGCGGGGGCGGCGAGGACCGCGTCGCGGATCCGGGTGCGGGAGTCCGCGCCGATCATCACGAAGACGTCGTCACGGGAGTCGAAGTAGTTGAAGAACGTGCGGGGAGACACCCCCGCCGCCTCGCTGATCGCCTCGACGGTGACGTTCTCCGCCCCGTGCTCCGCCGCCAGCCGCACCGCCGCTTCCACGAGGGCGGCCCGCGTCGCCCGCTTCTTGCGCTCACGCAGCCCGCCCGGCGGGGCACTCTCCTCTGTCACATCCTGCATAGTACGCAAACTTGCAGACCCTGCAAAAAACCGCGTCGTCTGAACTCCACGACAGGAGACAGCACGGTCCGACGTTTGTTCGGCCGTAATCGGTGCAGACGATGAGCTGACACAGCCTTTATATGGAACGGAGAGGCACCATGGGCATCATCGCGTGGATCATCATCGGCCTGCTCGCCGGCGCCATCGCCAAGGCCCTGATGCCGGGCAAGGACCCCGGCGGCATCATCATCACCATGCTCATCGGCATCGCGGGTGGTCTGCTCGGCGGCTGGCTCGGGAAGGTCATCTTCGGCGTCGACTCGGTCGACGGCTTCTTCGAACTCTCCACCTGGATCGCCGCGATCATCGGCTCCGTCATCCTGCTCGCCCTCTACCGCCTCGTCACCGGCAACCGGCACACGCACCGCCACGCATAACCCGCTGAAGGCTCAACGCCTCCGGCCACTACACGCTGACGGCTCCCTTCCTTCATGGACGGGAGCCGTCAGCGTGTCCGGACAGTCCACGTAGTCACCGGCGGAGTTGGCGGCACCGGTCGTGGTGTTGCCGTTGTGGCGCCAGCGCCATGTGCCGTCCTGGGAGGCGGTCACCGTTGCCTTCAGATAGCCGGTGCTGCCGGCGGTGATCGGGCTGCCCTTGGCGGCCGGCTCCGTGGAGGCGTTCGTCTTCACGATGCGCGAGGCGCGCTGGAGACGGACCGTCGCGGAGAGCCCGGCCCTGTCGTAGCCGCCGTCGTTCTTGATCGCCAGGCCGTAGCTCTTCCAGTCGGTGGCGTCGCTGTTGACGAGGTGACCGCCGTTGCCGACCGGCATGCCGTCGGGGTCCACCTCGATCGTCTCGTCGCAGTGGTGATACGTGTAGCCGCCCGAGGAGGTCCGCGAGCAGCCCCACCGGGTCGCAAAGTGGCGAGCGTGTACGAGTCGGGATCGGTCCCCCGGTAGGCGTCGACGGACCAGGAGTCGAGCGTCACGCCGAAGTGGTCATTCCCCGCCCCTGAGTCGCGTGTCTGCGCGGCGAACCGACTGCCCGCCGCGGCGACTGTAGTTCATCCGCCGGCCACCGCCCGGCGTGGGGACAACTGTCCGCTCCGGCGACCACGGTGTCAGCCCGGTGTCCCCGGGAGTCGGTGGGGAGCGTAGTCCGGGAGTCGGATCATTCCCGGACGGGTGTTCTCCGGGGCGTTGGCCGCGATCGTGTCCAGCACTTCCTGGCTGGGAGCGGGCATGAAGAACCGCTGCGCGCCCTCGCGGCCCACAGCCTGGTGCTCGGTGACGAAGGGCCGCATCGTCTGCTCGTAGGCCGCGAACGCAGCCGTGTGGTCGTCGCCGGCCCGCGCCAGCTCGCCGGCCAGGACGTACGCGCCGAGCAGCGCCTGTGACGTGCCGCGGCCCGAGGTCGGGGCCGCGCAGTAGCCGGCATCGCCGACCAGGACGACCCGGCCTTCGGCCCAGGTGTCCATCACCACCAGGGCGTTGGTGTCGAACCAGAAGTCCTCGGCCGTCCGCATCTCCGTCAGCAGCCGCGGGATCTCCCAGCCCTCACCGGCGAACCGCTCGGCGATGATGCGCTGCTGCTCGCCGATGTCGTGGCGGTCGTACTCCAGATCCTCGGCTGCCAGGTGGAGGGCGGCTCGTGCTGGGCCGGCCGCGTCGTCGGCGAACATGTTGGCCGCCTTCCCGGGGGAGACGTAGAGCTGCCCGGTGTGGTCGAGCCCCAGATAGTTCGGCAGGCTGAAGACGGCGGTGTGGATCCCCAGAGGTTCGACGAAGCGCTCCTCGGGGCCGAAGGTCAGTGACCGGACCCGCGAGTGCAGCCCGTCGGCGCCGACGAGCAGGTCGAACCGGCGGGACACCCCGCTCTCGAAGGTGACGTGCACGCCGTCGGCGTCCTGCTCCACCGCGAGGAGGGAGTCGTCGAAGAGGTACTCCGCCCTGTCCCGCGCGGCCGCGTACAGCAGCCGGGTCAGTTCCCCCTTGGGGACCTCCAGGTCACCCGCGAAGACCTCGGCCGGCAGGGTGGCGTACTGCCTGCCTTCGGCGTCCACCATCGCGGCGTCGCCCACCTTGGTGTCCAGTGCCCGGACCGGCTCCAGCAGGTCCATCCGGTCCAGGACGTGGAGGGCTTCACCGCGGAAGTCGACGGCATAGCCGCCGTGCCGGACCCGCGGGGCGCGCTCGACCACCGTGACACGGGAGCCGTGGCGGTCCAGCCAGTAGGCGAGTGCCAGTCCCGCGACACCGGCGCCGGAGATCAGGACGTTCTTGTTCGTCGTCATGAGTGCACCGTACGAACACCGAGACCGCTGCTGAAGTGCTCCTTCCTCGAAAGCGATCTAGTGCGGGCAGAGTGGGGCGCACTAGTGCACTACGCTTCGAGACCATGACTCAGCCGCCCTACGCACGGATCGCGGCGGAACTGCGCCACCGCATCGAGGCGGGCGAACTCGCTCCGGGTGACCGCGTCCCCTCCACCCGGGCCATCACCCAGCGATGGGGAGTGGCCATGGCCACGGCCACCAAAGCGCTGACCGTGCTCCGCCACGAGGGTCTTGTGCGGGCCGTTCCCGGTGTCGGGACCGTGGTCGCCGACACCGCGCCGCAGGCCCGCTCGGCCAGGTCCGCCGCCGAGGACCCGGCCGCACGGACCCGCGTCGTCCGCGCGGCCATGGCCCTTGCCGACGCCGAGGGGACTGCCGGGCTGACGATGCGCCGGGTCGCCGCGGAACTCGGCATACCGACCATGTCGCTCTACCGGCACGTCGCGAACAAGGAACAGCTGCTCGCCCTGATGGTGGACGCCGCTTTCGCCGGCGAGCCGCTGCCCACGCGGCCGCCGGAGGGGTGGCGGGCCCGGCTGGAGCTGTCCGCGGCCATCCAGTGGCGCCTGTACCGGGCCCATCCGTGGCTGGCCGCCGCCCTGAACCTCAGCCGCCCCCTGCTCGTGCCACACGGCATGCGGCACATCGAATGGGTCCTGGCCGCCCTGGACGGTCTCGGGCTGGACCCCGACACCCGCATGCACGCGGCGGTCACCCTCTTCGCATACGTCCGCGGCCAGGCGATCGACACGGAACCCGAAGCACGCGCCACCCGGTCCAGCGGGATCACCGGGGAACAGTGGATGGACGCCCAGCACGACCGCATGACCGCACTGCTCGCTCAGGGACGCCTGCCGCATTTCGCTGCCGTCGCCGATCAGGTCGCCCTCTCGTCCACGTCCCTGTACGAGTTCGGCCTGACCACCCTCCTCGACGGCCTCGCCACGCGCATCAGCATGGCGAGGCCCACGGCACAGTGACCTGACACATGTCAGGACGACGGCGCGCCGTCATCACGCGGGACGCGCCGCCCGTGGGCGGCGCGTCCTTGGGTGTGGTGGGGCGTCAGGGGAAGGAGACGACGGTCGAGGGGATGGTCTCGGTGCCCTGGGTGGGGGCGCCGACGTCGTTGATGACGTGGTCGAAGTGGCCGTTGCCGCCGAGGGAGACGGTGAGCAGGCTGTGGAACCTCACGCCGGGCTTCACCGGGGCCTTGAAGCCGTGGTCCTGACGGATCGTCGGGTCGACGTTGTAGTAGCAGTAGCTGCCCATGCCCCAGCCCTCGTGGGTGTTCACCGAGTCGTCGACCCGGTAGGCCGCGTAACCCTTGGTGGTGCCGTTCTGGATGGCGGCCTGGTTGGGCGCGTCGTACGCCTTCTCGTTCTGGAAGAAGATGGTGCGGCCGCGCTCGCCGTACCACTCCACGTCGTACTTGTTGAAGTGCTCGACGAACAGGCCGGTGGCCAGCACGTCGTCGCCGTTGACGCGGACGCCGTAGTCGGCGCGATTGGTCTCCCAGCCGACGCCGTCGCCGTGGTCGGCGCGCCACACCCAGGTGTGGTCGATGATGGTGTCGTCGCTGTTGACGACCATGCTGGTGGTGGCCTTGCCGGCGCCCGCGCCGCCGATGCGGAGGTACACGTCCTGGACGGTGGTGGGGTTGGCGGAGTGGTCGGCGGAGGCGTTCTGCGGGCCGACTTCCAGCAAGGTCGGCGAGTTGACCGGCCCGGCGTCGATGAGGAAGCCCGCGAGGCGTACGCCGTCCACGTCGGCGACCCGCATGGCGGTCACGCCGTTGTCCGGGATGAGGGTGGCAAGGCCCAGGCCGAGCACGATGGTGTCGGGCCGGGTGATCTCGATCGTCCGGTCGACGTGGTAGACGCCGGGCGTGAACAGCAGGTGCAGGCCCTGCGCGAGCGCCTGGTTGATGGTGGTCGCGGTGGCGCCGGGCTTGACGACGTAGAAGCGGCTCAGCGGGATGGACTGGCCCTGCGGGGTGCCGCTCGCCCAGGTGGTGCCGCGGGCGTTGGTCCGCTTGGCGGGGGCGAACACCTTGTACTCGTTGCCGTCGAGGTAGAGGAACGGCTTCTCGCGGGAGATCGGGGTGTTCGCCAGGGTGGTGTAGCGCGGCTCGGGGAAGCTGTTCGCCGGGGCACCCTCCACACCGGAGAAGACCTGGTTCCACACGGAGTTGGACCAGCCGCCGATGGAGCTGTCGCGCGTGTACCACTGCTGCTGCGAGTAGTTGCCGACCTGCCCGTCGATCTTCGAGTCGGCGATGTAGCCGCCGCTGGCCCAGCCGTAGCCGTTCGGGGCGAGGTTGAGGCCGCCCTTGACGTGCATCCGGCGGAAGGAGGAGGCCTGGGAGACCGCCCACCGGTTGGTGCCGTTGACCGGGTTGACCGCCAGGTTCTCCGCGCCGCGCCAGAAGTTCTGGGTGGCGTTGCCGTTGAACCAGCCCGCGTCGACGGTGATGTCCCCGTTGATGAGGGTGTCGTCGGGCTTCAGGCCGAGGCCCGCGATCTGGGTGTAGAAGCCGATCTGGGCGTTGAGGTTGTGGTAGGTGCCCGGCTTGAAGAGGAACGCGTGCCGGCCGCTGCCGAACTGCGCGGACTCCTGCTGCTTGAAGACCGCGTCGAGCTTGCCCTGGATGTCCGGCGTGGACGGGTCGATGACGTGCACGTTGGGGCCGAGGTCGCCGCCGCCCGGCAGCTGGGGGGTGTCGCCGGTCGTGCCGTAGACCTGGAACTCCCACAGGGAGTAGCCGTAGCCGGTGGCGCGGGAGATGCCCTGGAGGCGGACGTAGCGGCCGGTGCCGGAGACCGTGAGGTCGTCGGTGCCGCCGTCGCCGGCCGTCACGGACCTGACGGTGCGCCAGTCGGTGCCGTTGTCCGACAGCTGGATGTCGTAGGCCTTGCCGTAGGCCGCTTCCCAGGTCAGCACGGTGCGACTGATCTGGGCGCTGCGGCCGAGGTCGACCTGGAACCACTGGTTGTCGCTCCACTGGCTCGACCAGCGGGTGCTCGTCAGGTTCCCGTCCACCGCGGCGGACGCGGCGAAGGCCGGTGCCTCGGTGGAGGAGGCCGTGGCCGGCTTGCCCTGGGAGAGGAGGACGGGGTCGGCGTGGGCGGTGGCGGCCGGGACGAGCGAGAGCAGTGTGCCGAGCAGGGTCGAGACCAGGGCGCCGGCAGTGGCGCGTCTGGCTGCTGAAGGCATGGGGGCTCCTCAAGTGGGGAGGGGAGAAGGAGAGTTGAGAGAGCGCTCTGCGGGAACCTTGCCGCCCTGTCGGTGAACGGTCAAGCATCCCGGCACACTTTTCTTTAGGCTTGCCTTAAGCCTTCGTTACCCTTTCGCCGCCGGTGGCAACGCGACCGACCCGCTGCCGTTGGTGCTGGTGGCAGCGGGTTACGGGAACGCGGGCGGCGGTGGCCCGCCCGATCAGGACACGGCCTCGCGGTGGGCGCGGATGATCTCCGCGTAGCGGCGGCCGCTGCTCTTGACGGTGCGCTTCTGCGTCGCGTAGTCGACGTGCACCAGGCCGAACCGCTTGTCGTAGCCGTACGCCCACTCGAAGTTGTCCAGCAGCGACCAGGCGTAGTACCCGGCCAGCGGGACGCCCTTGCGCAGGGCGCGGGCGCAGGCGGCGAGGTGGTCCTCCAGGTAGCGGATGCGCTCGGGGTCGTGGACCGTGCCGTCGGCGGCGACGGTGTCCGGGTAGGCGGAGCCGTTCTCGGTGACGAGGACGCGGCGCACGCCGTAGTCCTCGGTCAGCCGCAGCAGCATGCCCTCCAGGCCCGCCGCGTCGACCGGCCAGTCCATGCCGGAGCGCGGCACGCCGGGCACCTTGATCTCACGGGCGTAAGGCACGGGCCCGTCGGGGTCGTCGGCGACGACCGCCGGGAAGTAGTAGTTGAGGCCGTGCCAGTCGGTCGGGGTCGCCATCACCTCCAGGTCACCGGGGCGCTCGGGCAGCTCGACGCCGTACAGCTCGCGCATGTCGGCGGGGAAGCCGCGGCCGTAGACCGGGTCGAGCCACCAGCGGTTGGTGTGGCCGTCGAGGCGGACGGCCGCGGCCGCGTCCTCGGGGCGGGCGGAGGCCGGTTCGACGGTGGAGTGGTTGGTGACCAGGCCGATCCGTGCGCCGGGGGCGGCGGCGCGGACCGCCTGGACGGCCAGGCCGTGCGCGAGGAGCAGGTGGTAGGAGGCGTGGACGGCTGCGGTGAGGTCGGTCAGGCCGGGCGCCATCCGGCCCTCCAGGTGGCCGATCCAGCCGGAGCACAGCGGCTCGTTGAGCGTGGCCCACTGGGTGACCCGGTCGCCGAGCCGGCCGGCGACGGCGGAGGCGTAGGCGGCGAGGTGCTCGGCGGTGTCGCGCCGGGTCCAGCCGCCGCGGTCCTGGAGGGCCTGGGGCAGGTCCCAGTGGTAGAGGGTGACGGACGGGGTGATGCCGGCGGCGAGCAGGGCGTCGACGAGCCGGTCGTAGAAGTCGAGGCCCGCCGGGTTGACGGGGCCGTCGCCCGCGGGCACGACCCGGGGCCAGGCCACGGACATCCGGTAGCCGTTGGTGCCCAGTTCCTTCATCAGGGCGATGTCCTCGGGCCAGCGGTGGTAGTGGTCGCAGGCGATGTCGCCGTGGTCGTCGTTGTCCACCTTGCCGGGGGTGTGGCTGAAGGTGTCCCAGATGGACGGGGCGCGGCCGTCCTCGGCCACCGCGCCCTCGATCTGGTACGCGGATGTCGCGGTGCCCCAGGTGAAGTCGGCGGGGAACGCCGCCAGGTCGAGGGCGTGCGGGGCTGTGGATTCGGACACGGAGAACCTTTCGCGGAGGGAGGGATGCGGGAGGGAGTTCCGGGAGAGGGATGCGGGAGAGGTCGGGAGAGGGAGGAACGCGGGAGGCGGGTCAGGGCCGCTGCTCCGGGGCGGCGCCGCGCTCGCTACTTCACGGCGCCCGCGGTCAGACCGGTGACCAGATAGCGCTGCAGGAGCAGGAAGCCGGCGACGACGGGCACGCTCACGACGAGGGAGGCGGCCATGATCTGGTTCCAGTACACGTCGTTGAGCGTGGAGTAGCCCTGGAGGCCGACGGCGAGGGTGCGGGTGGTGTCGTTCGTCATGACGGAGGCGAACAGGACCTCGCCCCAGGCGGTCATGAAGGCGTAGACGGCGACCGCGACGATGCCGGGCACCGCCGCCGGGACGATCACCCGGAACAGCGCGCCGACCGGGCCGCACCCGTCGACCTTGGCGGCCTCGTCCAGGTCGCGCGGGATGGAGTCGAAGTAGCCGATGAGCATCCAGATGGAGAAGGGCAGCGAGAAGGTCAGATAGGTGAGGATCAGTCCGCCGCGCGAGCCGAACAGGGCGATACCGGTGGCGTTGCCGATGTTGACGTAGAGCAGGAACAGCGGCAGCAGGAAGAGGATGCCGGGGAACATCTGCGTCGAGAGCACGGTCACCGTGAAGACGCGCTTGCCGCGGAAGGAGTAGCGGCTGACGGCGTACGCCGCGAACACGGCGATGACGACCGAGCACACCGTCGCCGCGCCCGCCACGATCAGCGAGTTCACGAAGTACCGGGCGAGCGGGACCGTCGACCAGATGTCGATGTACGGACGGATCGTCAGTTCGCTGGGCAGCCAGCGGAACTGTCCCGAGACGTCCGCGAGCGGCTTGAGCGAGCTGGAGACCATGACGTACACCGGCAGGAGCACGAAGCCGGCGAGCACGGTGAGGAAGATCCGCCGGGTCCACAGGAACGAGCGGGGCGGCGCCATGGGCGACCTGCGGGTCCGCGCGGTGGCCGGGACGGTCGTCGGGCTAGGCATCGGCGGTCCTCCGTCCGCGTGAGGTGACGGCCAGGTAGCCGCCGGTCACGACCAGCAGGAACAGCAGCAGCAGGACGGACATCGCCGAGCCCGTGCCGAAGTTCCAGGTCACGAACGAGGCCTGGTAGATGTGCACCGAGATGAGGTCCGCGGCCTGCGGTGCGGCCTTGCCGAACAGGACGTACGGCGTGTTGAAGTCGTTGAACGTCCACAGGAACAGCACGAGCACCAACACCTGGTTGACGGGGCGCAGCGACGGCAGGGTGATGCGGCGGATCTGCTGCCACGTCCCGGCGCCGTCCAGCGCGGCCGCCTCGTACAGCTCCCGTGGGATGTTCTGCAGTCCGGCCATCACGATGAGGAAGGCGAACGGCCAGCCCTTCCACACCGAGACCGTCAGCAGCGCGAAGAAGCTGTTGTCGCCGATGAGCCAGAAGGACGGCTTGTCGGTGAGGCCCAGCTGGTCGTGCAGGACGTGGTTCACCAGGCCGTTGTCGTGCTGGAACATGAACACCCAGGTGATGACCGCGGTGTAGACGGGCAGCGCGTACGGCACGAGGAACAGCGCCCGCAGCAGGCCCCGGCCGCGGAAGGAGTCCTGCAGGCAGATGGCCGCGGCGGTGCCGATCAGCCAGCACAGGCCGACCGACAGCAGGGTGAAGGCCACGGTGACGAGGAAGGAGTGCAGCAGGGCCTCGCCGACCGGGGCGTCGAAGTCGACCGACACCGAGTAGTTGTCGAGGCCGGACCAGGGGGCGGCGCCCCAGTCGCGGATGTGGAACTGGGTGAGCTGCTTGAAGCTCATCACGATGCCGACGGCCATCGGCACCAGGTGGACGAGGAGTTCGAGAACCAGGGCGGGCAGCAGGAGCAGGTACGGCAGTCCGATGCGGCGGAGCCGCCCGGCGCGGCGGCGGGGAGTGCCCGGGGGCGCCGCACCGGGGGTGCTCTCGCGCACCGCCTGCTCGACGGTGGTGGTGGTCATCGCGCTCACTTCGCCGGCATCTGCTGCTGGGCCTTCTCCAGCTTCGCCTTCACCGACTCGGCGGTCACCGGACGGCCGGCGGCGGCGTCCGCGAACAGCTCCTTGACGGCCGTACCGACCGCCGTCTCGAACTGCGACTCGTCGGGCACCTGGGGCAGGGCGGCGGCGCTGCGCGCGAGGGTGTCCTTCAGGACGGTGTTCGCGGGGGTGTTGAAGGCGGGGTCGGACTGGGCGGCCTTGACCGGCGGGATGGAGCTGTAGGCCTTGTTGAGGATCCTCTGCTCCTCCTCGCTGGTCATGAACTTCACGAACTCGGTGGCACCGTCGAGGTTGTCGGTGTTCTTGAAGACGGCCAGGTTGATGCCGGCGACCATCGAGTTGACCTGGGTGCCGCCGCCCGGGGTGCCGGACTGCACGGGCACGGGGGCGATGCCGTAGGCGTCCTCGCTCATGCCCTGCGACGTGAGGTTGGCGGAGGCGGACTGCCACAGGAGCATCGCGGTGCGCCCCTTGGCGAAGTCGCTGACGGACTGGTTCTGCGCGTACTCGGCATTGCCCGCCGGGATGACCTTGTCCTCGGCCATCAGGCCGACGTACTGCTCGATGGCCTTGACCACACCGTCGTTGGTGAAGTCGGGCTTGCCGTCGGGGGTGAAGAACTCGGCGCCGTGCTGCTTGGCGAAGACGAAGACGTGGTGGATGTTCTCCGCGACGTTGGCGCCCTCGGCGCCGAGGACCTGCTTGCCCAGCTTCCGGATCTTCTTGCCGTCGGCGACGAGTTCGTCCCAGGTGGCGGGCGGCCGGGATATGCCGGCGTCGGCGAGGATCTTCTTGTTGTAGTAGAGGGCGTACGCCATCGAGTACAGCGGCACCGCCGCCGGGTCCTGTCCCGCCACGCCGGTCGAGCCGAGCGCGGAGTCGACGAAGCGGTCCTTGCCGCCGATCTTCGCGAAGTTCTTCTCGTCCCAGGGCAGCAACGCGCCGGTCGACTGGAGGGACGCCGACCAGGTGTTGCCGATGTTGAGGACGTCCGGGCCCTGGCCGGAGGTGGTGGCGGTGAGGATCCGGTTCAGCAGGTCCGACCAGGGCACGACCTCCAGCTCCACCTTGATGCCGGTCCGCTTCTCGAACTTGTCGAGTTCCGGCTGGAGGACCTTCTTGTCGATCTCGATGCTCGCGCCCTGGTTGGAGGCCCAGTACGTGAGGGTCTTCGGCGAGTCGTTGGAGCCCTCACCGGTCGCGCTGCCACCGCCGCAGGCCGTGGCGGTGAGCGCGAGGGACAAGGTGACGGCACCGGTGAGTGCGGCTCTGAGTCTGCGCATGCTCCTGGGACCCTTCCGGGGGAACGGCGTGGGGAACGGCACGGCGAGCGCCCCGCGACAGGTCGTCGTGCCGACTTAATTTATGGCGTGAGTTAATAGCCGCGCGGAGAGCGCGTCAAGGCCTTGGCGGCGGGTACGTCGCGCTCGCCGCATCCGCCCGACCGGGCGGTGCGCCGTCGGCGGGCGGCTGTACGGGCTGTGACCTGCGGTGCGAGTGCCGGGCGAGCGCCGTGGGAGTGCGGTGCGGGGTGTACAACGGTTGTGTTGCGGCGGGCGGTTCGGTCGTCCGACGGCGTCGGCGGCACCGCCGGTGGGCTCGGTGCGGGCTCGGTGCCGGCCCCCGGCCGTGCGGCACTTCCCGGCGCGCGCTCCGTTCCGGACTGCGTCCGTGCCAGTGCCCGTTCCCGTGCCCGCGCCCGCGCCCGTGTCCGTGTCCGTGCCCGTGTCCGTGTCCGTGGGGCAGCCGCCTGTCCCCCGGCGCTGTTTCGCAAGCCAGTTCACTCGCTACGTCGCAGGTGGCAGGCGCGGGGGCGCGCCCTCGGGCCCGGACGGATCGGCCCTCGTGTCGCGGCGGGGCGGGTCCCGTCATCCCCATAGGATCCGGGCGTGGCACACACCATCGACGAGCTCGTGGAGCTACAGCGGGCGGCCAACGCGGCCCAGGCCGAGATGCAGCGCATCAGGGACGCCTTCGGCAGACCGACCGAGGGCAGGTGGGCCGCCGAGCAGCACACCGAGTGGGAGACTGCCTGGCGGGCCTGGAGCGACCTCTCCCGCCAGGTGCAGCTGGCCATCACCGAGCACGCGGAGTCCGAGGGCCTGCCGCGCGGCACGGTCGAGGCGGAGGTCCAGCGCAGGGCCCGCCGCCCGGATCCCGGAGCGGGTGGGACCGACGGAGCGTAGACCGGCGGCGATGGAGCGGGGGGAGCGCACGGTGCGGTGGCGGGTTCGGGGTGACGGCGACGGGGCCGCGGGCGCACTGCGCGGCGGACCCGAGCACGTACGGCACAGCGGACCCACGCGCGTGCGGGACTCCGGAGCCGGGGACGCGCGGGCTCCCGGGACCAGCGACGCACGGGACAGCGGGACCGAGGACGCGCGGGACTCCGGGATCAAGGGCGCGCGAGACACCGGCACCCAGGCCGCGCCCGGCGGACCGTCGCTACGGGCGCGGGGCCGGGTCCTCGCCGCAGTCGCGGCGCTCCTCGCCGCCCTGCTGCTCCTGCACCGTGCGATACCCAACTCCCCCGGCCGCCTGGGCAGCCTGCTGGAGACGTTCCTGCCATGGCTCGGTGCGGTGGCCGCGGTCCTGTTCGCCCTCGCGTTGCTGCGCCGCTCGGTTCCCGCCCTGCTGGCGTCACTGGCACCGGTGGCGGCGTGGACGTATCTCTTCGGCGGGCTGCTGCTGCCCGGTGCCGAGGCGGACGGGTACGGCCTGCTCGTGGTGCAGCACAACGTCAGCGACGAGAACCCGGACCCGGCCGGCACCGCCCGCGCCCTGGCCCGTGCCCGGCCGGACCTGATCGCGCTGGAGGAGCTGGTCCCGCAGGCGTCGGCGGTCTACGAGCGGACTCTCGCCGCCCACTACCCGTTCCACGCCGTCCGGGGCACCGTCGGACTGTGGTCCCGTTATCCGCTGCGCGACGTCCGGACGCTGGACATCAAGCCCCGGCAGATCACGGAACCGTGGAACCGGGGACTGCGGGCCGTGGTGCGCGCCCCGCGCGGTGAACTCGCCGCATACGTCGCTCACCTGCCCTCGGTCCGCGTCGGGGCGGACGGCCTCGCGTCGGCGGCACGGGACGAGAGCGCCCGGCTGCTGGGCGCGGCCGTCGCCGCCGAGGAGCTGAGCACGGTGATCCTGCTCGGGGACCTCAACGGCACGGTCGAGGACCGCGGGCTCGCCCCGCTGACCACGCGGCTTGCCGAACCGCGCCGGGGCTTCGCCCTCAGCTATCCGGCCGCCTTCCCGCTGGTCCGCATCGACCATGTCATGGCCCGCTCGGCGAGCGTCGGGCGGATCCGTACGCTGCCCGCCACCGGCAGCGACCACCGGCCGGTGGCGGTCCGCGTGAAACCGCTTGGCACCTGAGGCGACGGTCTGTACGGTGGGGCCGTTCGTGTCGATCAGGGTGACGAGACGTGAAGAGACGGCGGGAGGTGAGGCGGATGACCGGGTACGAGGCCACCGCGTCCGGCGTCCGGGTTTACCTCACGTCCCGGGTCGTGGCCTGACCCGCCCTGTCCGTCCTCGCCGGGAGCGTGAGCTCGCGAGGACCCCTCACACGAACACTTCTACGGAACGGATCCGTATCTGTCATGAGCGACACCTGGATCACGCGCGCCGAGGCACCCGGCGACGCCGCCGCCATCCGTGAGGTCCTCCTCGCCGCCTTCCCCACGGCGGAGGAGGCGGACCTGGTCGACGCCCTGCGCGCCGACCCGGACGCGTGGATCGACGGACTGTCCGTCGTCGCCGCGGACGAGAGCGGCCGGATCGCCGGCCACGCGCTGCTGACCCGCTGTCACATCGGTGAGGTCCCGGCGCTGGCCCTGGCCCCGTGCGCCGTACGGCCGGAGCGGCAGCGCACCGGTGCCGGCTCGGCGGCCGTCCGCACCGCCCTGCGCGCGGCCACGGACAGGGGCGAGCGCTACGTCGTCGTCCTCGGTCACCCCGGCTACTACCCGAGGTTCGGCTTCACCCGTGCCTCCGTGCACGGGATCCGGCTGAGCATCGACGTGCCGGACGAGGCGCTGATGGCGCTCGCCCTGGACGCCGCGCATCCGCTGCCGGGCGGCACCGTCCGCTACGCCGCTGCCTTCGGCATCTGACCGCCCGCCGGGCGGGGACACTCCGGTGCCCCGCCCGGCACGCGCTCACCGTGTGCCGACCGCCTCGGCCGCAACGCCGCGCAGCCGGTCCTGAACCACTCCGCCGACCGCCCTGGGACCCGCCGCGGCCCCGTACTCGTACTCAGCCCGCGGCCACCGGCCGCTCGCCACCGCCCGGCCGCGCGGTCCCGCCCTTCGTGTCCGCGTGGAACCTCAGCGCCAGGTCGTCCGGCTTGACGGTGACCACGGCCTGCGGGCGGGGTGCGCGGGAGGCGAGGGTGATGCGCGGCCAGGTCTGGAGGACGGTCGCGAGGATGATCTGAAGTTCGGCCCAGGCGAAGTTCTCGCCGATGCACTTGCGGCGGCCGTCGCCGAAGGCGAGGAACGATCCGCGGGTGGCCTGGACGCGTTCGGGGGTCCAGCGGTCCGGGTCGAAGGTGTCCGCGCCGGGGAAGTGGGCCGGGTCGTGCTGGTGGAGGTAGGGGCTCCACACGACGTCGGCGCCGGCGGGGATGCGGTGCCCGCCCAGGTCCATGTCCCGGACCGCGGTGCGGGTCACCATCCAGGCGGGCCCGTACTTGCGGATGGCCTCCTGCAACACCCGCCGCGCGTACGGGAGTTGTTCTACGTCCTCGTGGCGCAGGGGCCGGTCCTGGCAGACGGCGGCGAGTTCGGCGCGCAGCCGTCGCTCGACCTCGGGGTGGCGGGTGATCTCGTACAGGGTCCAGGCGAGTGTCGTCCCGGTCGTCTCGATCGCGCCGGTGAGCAGGGTGATCGCCTCGTCCTGCAGCTGCTGCCGGGTCAGCGGCTCCTCGGCGTTGAGGAGCGTGCTGAACAGACCGTCCGCCGCACCCGATCCGGCCGCCGCCGCGTGCGGGCAGCCGGCCGCCGCAGCGGCGTCCTCCGTGCGGTCCGGGTGCCGCGCCGAGCGGTGGTCGATGGCCTGGTCGATGAGGGCGCGCAGGCGGGCGACGCGGCGGGCGTGGGCGCGGTGGGCGGGCAGGGGCAGCCGGGTGATCCAGGACGGCAGGACGGTCTGGCGGATGGTGCCCTTCATGATGGCGGGCATCAGGGCGGTGAACTCGGTGCGCAGGCGCGGCGGAAGGTCCGTGCCGAACAGCGCGACGAGGAACGCGGCGAGGGTGATGTCGTTCATGTCCGCGTAGACGTCGCGGGGCTGGTCTGCGGGCCAGGCGGCGACCATCTCGCGGACCTGGGCGATCATCGCCTCGCCGCGGGTGGCGATGTGCGCCTTGTTGAACATGGGCTGCATCAGGCGGCGGTTGCGCAGGTGGGTGTCGCCGTCGGCGACCGTGGCCAGCCCGTCGCCGAAGAACACCCGCAGCGCGTCGATGATCTTGCCGCCCTTGGTGTAGTGGGCGGCGTCGGTGACGAGGACGCGGCGGGTGAGCGCGGGGTCGGTGACGACGTAGGCGGGTGTGGGGCCTATGTGGATGCGGACCACGCTGCCGTACTCGCGCAGTGAGGTCATGAACGGCAGTGGCGTGCGGGCGAGATGGTGGGCGTGGCCGATCAGGGGGAGGCCGCCCGGCGCGGTCGGTGTGGGGATGGGTGTGGCCTGGGTGCTCACTGTGTCCGGCGCTCCTGGTGTGAGGCTTGGGGGGGGAGGTGCGGCCGATGCATTCCCAAGATCCACCACGGCGATGCGGCCCCACAGTGATCACTGCGTCACACCGCCGCCTCTTTTGCGGGCATATCCCACATCTGCAAGCATCGAAACAGACAACCTGTACGACCATCAGCGCGCGGTCCGCCATCCGCGCGCCCCACGGCAGACCCGACGCCTTCGGCGGACCCGAGGCCTTCACCGGACGCCGTCCCGCCTGTCCCCCGAAGAACCGTGTCCCACGGACACGACCGCCACATCACAGCAGGCCAGGAGGCGGATCATGGCCACGGCGGAACTCGCTGCCGAACGAGAGTCGGCCTATCTGTCGCAACTGACGATGGCCGCGGCGCGCTATGCGAACCGCACCGAGCAGCGGGAGCGGAACCAGTCCGTTCTCGAGACGCGGGGCGTGCTCTACGCGGACACCCCCGAGCGGGTCGAGAGGCGGCTGGCGCGGCTGGGCGCCGACTGGTCGCTGGCGCGGGCCATCGAGCTGACGCCGACGGAACCGGCCGCCACGGCGGGCAGCACCCTGCAGCTGCCTCCGGAGACCTTCACCAGTGAGGTGCTGGGGCTGGAGCGGCTCATCGGGCGCAACAACCTGACACCCGTCGCGTTCCTGGAGGCCGGTGTCGAGGTCTCCCGGTCGGTCGGCCGGGTCACCATCAGCGGGCCGGGCGGCGGTCACGGCACCGGCTTCATGGTGTCGCCGTCCCTGCTGCTGACCAACAACCACGTGCTGCGCGGGGCGCCGGAGGCGAGCCGCAGCAAGGTGGCGTTCGCGTTCCAGGACTGCGCCGACGGCAGCCCGCTGGTGCCGGCGGTCTTCCCGCTGGAACCGCACCGGTTCTTCGTCACCGACCGGGCGCTGGACTTCAGTGTCGTGGCGGTCGCTTCGCGCGGGGCGCAGGGCGAGGCGCTGTCCTCGTTCGGCTGGCTGGCCGTCACCGCGACCCAGGGCAAGCTCGTCATCGGGGAGTTCGTCAACATCATCCAGCACCCGAGGGGCGAGCCCAAGCAGATCGCGCTGCGCGACAACCAGGTCGTCGACGTGCTGGAGCGGTTCCTGCACTACGAGTCCGACACCCGTGAGGGCTCGTCGGGTTCTCCCGTCTTCAACGACCAGTGGGAGGTCGTCGCGCTGCACCACTCGGCCGTCCCGAAGACGGACGCCGAGGGCCGGCCGCTGAGCGTCGACGGCACGGTGTGGCGCCCGGAGATGGGCGAGCAGCAGGTGGCGTGGCGGGCCAACGAGGGGGTGCGGATCAGCCGTGTCCTGGAGGCGCTGCACAAGGTGCCGCTGACCGGTGAGGCGGCCCGGCTGCGGGACGAGGTGTTCACCGCCGGGCTCACCGCCTCCCCCGTGACGGCCGCCCCGTCCGCGGCCGCCGGGTCCCTGCCCGCCGCGCCCGGGGCCGCGGCGTCCGCGTCCGCCGTCCCGCTGACGACCGCCCTCGCGGTCACCGACGGGGCACAGGCCGGGTCGCAGGAGCGGGCCCGTACGGCCGACGGCACCGTCCAGGTCACGCTCCCGCTGCGGATCACCGTCGGCTTCGACGCCTCCTCGTCCCCGCCGGCCACCCTCCTCGCCGCGCTGCCCGCGGCGGCACCGGCGCCGGCCGCGCCCCCGCCCCTCTCGTCGTTCCCGTCGTTCCCGCCGTCCCCGGCCGGGCCGCCGGACATCGCGTCGTCCGTCGACAGGAGCGCGGAGACGGCCCTCCTCAACCACCGGCTCACACAGGAACGCCCCTACTACGACGGTCCCGCGGACGCCGCCGCCCGCGAGGCGTACTACGGGGACGTCCACACCGGTGGCGGGGACGCGCTGCGCCGGGCGCTGACCGAACTGCTGACGGACACGCACACCCCCCGGCCCCGCTACGACCCGACGAAGCTGGTGTATCCCTGGGTCGACCTGCACAAGGACCGCAAGCTGCGCAGCATCTACTCCGGGCGGACCTTCACCGCCGAGGAACTCATACGCGCCGACGCGGCCGTCGCGAAGGCCCGCCTCGCCCGCGTACGGGAGCTGCTGCTCCAGGAGAGCACCGCGGGACCGGCCGAGTTCGCGGCGGAGTTCGACGCGCTGGAGAAGTCGATGCCGTTCAACTGCGAGCACGTGGTGCCGCAGTCGTGGTTCGCCCACCGCGAGCCGATGCGGGGCGACCTGCACCATCTGTTCGCCTGCGAGGTGGGCTGCAACAGCTTCCGGGGCAACTTCCCCTACGTCGACTTCCCCGACTTCATGGAAGCGGTCCGGGACGACTGCGGGATGCGTGAGGACGTGGGGTTCGAGCCCGAGCAGGGCAAGGGCGCTGCCGCGCGCGCCACGCTGTACTTTCTGCTGCGCTATCCGCGCGAGGTCGGCGACGCCGTACGCGAGTTCCCGAAGGAGCGGCTGCCCGTCCTGCTGCGCTGGCACGAGAGCGAGGCCGTCACCGAGTACGAGCGGCACCGCAACGCGGCGATCGCCCAGCTCCAGGGCAACCGGAACCCGCTGATCGACCACCCCGAATGGGCCCGCGAGATCGACTTCTCCGGCGTCTGGCCCTGACACCGCTCCGGCACGGCGTGCGCCGGAGCGTTGCGGCGGCGGGCACCACGGGCGCTCCTGGACCGGGCGGGACGGCACCTGGACCGGGCGGGACGGCCCGGTCATCCGGGGATGCCGCTGCCGTAGGGGGCGTACAGGTCGAGCAGGCGGGTGCGGGCCGCGTGGAGGCGGTGGACGAGCACCAGGCCGACCCAGCGCGCGACCGCCTCCGCGAACCGCGGGTCGTCGCGGAACAGCTCACGGACGGCCCCCGCGTCGAACTCCCAGGCGCGCACCGGGGTCACCGCCTCGGCGCCCAGGTGCCAGACGCGCGGCGAGAACAGCCAGGACGAGCCGACGAGGTCACCGAACCCGAGGGTCTCGATGACGGCGGGGCGGCGGCCCGGGATCCGGACGTCGAGGGCGACGGTCCCGGTGCGCACGATCCAGAAGCGGTCGGCCCGTTCGCCCTCGTCGAACAGCCGGCCGCCCTGCGGGAACGTCACCTCGCGGGCGAGGCTCATCAGCGTGCCCCGGTGTTCGGCGGGCAGGGACCGGGTCATGCGGGGCGTGGTCGTGGTGGTCATGACTGCACCTCCTCGTGCGGCGTCCGGAGCCCCGGACTCACCGCTTACGGCACCTGACCCCAGCCTCGCGCCCGGGGGCGCGGCCGCCTTGGGCCGAGCGGCCCTGAGTGGCCCGCCGTTGGGTCCGGCGTTGAGCCCTGCGGCGGACCGGCGGGCCGACCACCGGCCCGGATCACCCCCGCCCTCCCACGCCGTCCGCCTCGCCACCCGCCCCCGGCCCTCCGGCCCCTCCCGGTCCTGGCCACGAGGCCGTTCGCTCGGCGAGCGCCCTTCCGTCCCGGGAGCCTGGTCCGGTCGGCCCCCGGTCATGGGGCCGAAGGTCCCCTTCTCCGGGGCCGCTGGTCCCGTGTTGCCCCTCCGGGCCCCGCAGTCCCCCGGAATGGTCGGATGCCGTTGCTATACAGAGGCGGTCGCCGCTCGCTCGCGGCGGCCGTCCCCTGTCTTTCCCGTCCCATCCCGTCCCGTCCCGTCCAGGGAGGCTTCATGCTGTCCGCAGAGTCCGCCGCCGTCCTACGCGCCACCCTGCCCGCCGTGGCCGGTGCGCTCGACGAGATCACCGAGCGCTTCTACGGGGCGATGTTCCGCGACCGCCCGGAGCTGCTGGACGGCATGTTCAACCGCGGCAACCAGGCCTCCGGCAGCCAGCGCCGGGCGCTGGCCGGAGCGGTGGCGGGTTTCGCGAGCGCGCTGCTGGCGGACCCCGGTGCCCGGCCCGACGCCCTGCTGGAGCGGATCGCCCACAAGCACACCGCGGTCGGGGTGACCGAGGACCAGTACACGGTCGTCCACAAGTATCTGTTCGGCGCGATCGCCGAGGTGCTGGGCGACGCGGTGACGCCGGAGGTGGCCGCGGCCTGGGACGAGGTGTACTGGCTGATGGCGGGTGCGCTGATCGCCCGGGAAGCGCGGCTCTACCAGGCCGCGGGGGTGGCGCCGGGTGAGATCTGGCGGCCGTGGACGGTCGTGGACCGCCGCGTGGAGACCCCCGACGTGGTGTCGTTCCTGCTGCGGCCCGCCGACGGCGAGCCCGCGCCGGCCGCCCGCGCGGGGCAGTACGTGAGTGTGCGCGCGACCATGCCGGACGGGGTGCGTCAGCTGCGCCAGTACAGCCTGTCCTGCGACCCCGGGGGCCAGTTGCGCCGTATCACCGTCAAGCGGGTCGCGGGCGTCGACGGCGCGCCCGAGGGAGAGGTGTCGAACCTGCTGCACCGGACCGTGCGGGTGGGGGACGAACTGACGCTGTCCGCGCCCTCCGGCGACATCGTCCTGGACGCGGACGACACTCCGCTCGTCCTGGTCTCGGCGGGCATCGGCTGCACTCCCCTGGTCGGAATGCTCGACCGGCTCGCGGCGACCGGCTCGGACCGCCCCGTCCTGGTCCTGCACGCGGACCGCTCCCCCGAGGACCACGCCCTGCGCGCGGAGACCCGCCGGCTGGCCGATCGTCTGCCCCACGCGCAGACCGTCTTCTGGTACGAGCGCCCCGGCCCGGCCGAACCCGAGACCCGCGCCGGTCTGATGGACCTCTCCGAGGTGACGGTCCCCGCGGACGCCACCGTCTACCTGTGCGGTCCGCTGCCCTTCATGCGGTCCGTGCGGACGGCGCTGCTGGAGCGGGGGGTGCCGGCCCGGCGCGTGCGCTACGAGGTGTTCGGCCCGGACCTGTGGCAGGCGGACGCGGCCGATACGGCGGAGGCGGGCGCGGCCTGACACGGCCGTGGGCACGCCGCCCCGCCGCCCCACCGCTCCGTCGGCCCGTCGGCCCGCGCCCGGCGACCCGCCGCAGGCCCGCGGCTCAGGGCGTCAGCGGCACCCGCCACACCAGCCTGGTGCCGCCGGACGGCGGTGTCGTCCAGGTCAGTTCGCCGCCCAGGTGCTCGGCCCGCTCCGCCATGTTGCGCAGGCCGCTGCGCCGGCCTTCGGGCGGGATGCCCACGCCGTTGTCGGTGACCTCCAGGCGCAGTTCGCGGCCGTCGGTGGCGAGGACGACGTCGGCGCGGCCGGCGTGGGCGTGACGGGCGACGTTGGCGAGGGCCTCGGAGAGGACGGCGACGGCGTGGTCGGCGGTCTCCTTGGGGACGCGGGTGTCGAGCAGGCCGTCCATGCGGAGGCCGGGCGCGAAGCCGAGGACCGGGGCGGCCTCCCCGGCCACGCGGACCGCGCGGGCACGCAGGCCGGTTCCGGCGCCGGTCTCCCGGGTGCGCAGTCCGAAGATCGTGGAGCGGATGATCTTTATGGTCTCGTCGAGGTCGTCCACCGCACGCGTCACGCGCTCGGCGGCCCCGGGGTGCTCGATGAACCGGCCCGCGCTCTGCAGGGTCATCCCGGTGGCGAACAGCCGCTGGATCGCCAGGTCGTGCAGGTCGCGGGCGATCCGGTCGCGGTCCTGGAGCACCGCGATCCGCTCGGCGTCGCGGCGCCGCTCGGCCAGCTCCATGGCGACCGCCGCCTGGCCGGCGAACGACCGCAGCGGCTCGGTCTGCTGCTCGGTGAACAGCGCCTGGCCGGCTTCCCGCACCAGCAGCACCACACCGCGTACGCCGTCGCCGCCGCCGATCGGCACCGCGGCGGCGGGTCCCAGGCCGGCGAACCTGGGCGGGCCGGCCGAGACCCGCTCGTCCCGGGTGATGTCCGCGCTGGTGACGGTCGTGGCCCCGGCGAAGGCCCGGCCGATGAGGCTGGCGCGCACGGGCAGCACCAGCCCCTGATGGACCTCCGCCTCCGGGCCGAAGGCCAGTTCCACGGTGAGGGAGTCGCCGTCGTCCAGGGGCACCGCGACCACCGCGAGGGCCGCTCCGGTGATCTCCCGGGCCCGCTCGGCGATCAGGCCGAGCACCGCGCCGCGGTCGCTGCCGGACAGAATGCTGTGGGTGATCTCCGCGCTGGCGCGCAGCCAGCGTTCCCGCAGCCGGGACTCCTCGTACAGGCGGGCGTTGTCGATGGCCACACCGGCCGCCACGGCCAGGGTGGACAGCACCGACTCGTCCTCCTCGTCGAACTGCGCGCCGCCCCGTTTCTCGGTCAGGTAGAGATTGCCGAAGACCTGGTCGCGCACCCGGATCGGGACGCCGAGGAAGGTGTTCATCGGCGGGTGGCGGGGCGGCAGGCCGTACGAGGCGGGGTGCTCGGAGATCTTCGCCAGCCGCAGCGGCTGGGGGTGGCGGATCAGCTCGCCGAGGATGCCGTGGCCCTCGGGGAAGTTGCCGATCTCGGTGATCTGCTCGTCGGTGACGCCGACGGTGTGGAAGTCGGACAGCCGCCTGCCGTCGGGGCCGATGACGCCGAGGGCCGCGTACCGGGCGTCGACCAGTGCGGCGGCGGCCTCCACGATGCTGCGCAGGACCTGTTCCAGGTCCAGTTCACGGCCGACCGAGAGGACGGCTTCCAGCAGGCTGTGCACCCGGTCGCGGGTGCCGCGCGCGGCGTCGAGCCGGGCCTGCACCTCCTCCAGCAGCTCGTCCAGGCGCAGCTGGGGAAGCCTTATGCGTGCCTCTCGGGACTCCGCGTCCACCGGTGTCGACCTCCCAGGCCGTGTCGCCGTCGCGCCCGAGGCCGGACGCCCTCACCGCCACCGTAGCCGGGCCCGCGGGGGCGGGCGCCGCCGGGCTCAGAGGCCGCCGCGGTCCTCGGCCCGGAGCCGGTCCTGGGCCTGGGTGGCGATCACGGCGGCCTGGACGCGCCGTTCGACGCCGAGCTTGGCGAGGAGGCGGGAGATGTGGTTCTTGACGGTCTTCTCGGCGAGGTACAGGCGCTGCCCGATCTGGCGGTTGGTCAGGCCCTCGCCGATCAGCGCGAGGATCTCCCGCTCGCGCGCGGTGAGTCCGGGCAGGGCGTCGGGCCCGTCCGGCGGCTGCTCGGCGCCGCGCAGCCGGGCCATCACGCGGGTGGTCGCGCTGGGGTCGAGCAGGGACTGGCCGCGGGCCACCGTGCGGACCGCGGTGACCAGGTCGGAGCCCTGGATCTGCTTCAGGACGTACCCGGAGGCGCCCGCCATGATCGAGTCGAGCAGTGCCTCCTCGTCGTCGAAGGAGGTCAGCATCAGGCACGCCAGGCCGGGCATCGCGGAGCGCAGCTCGCGGCAGACGGTGACGCCGTCGCCGTCGGGGAGGCGGACGTCGAGGATGGCCACCCGCGGGCGCAGGGCGGGCACCCGCACCAGCGCCTGCCCGACGGTGGCGGCCTCGCCGACGACGGTGATGTCGGGTTCGTCGTCCAGCAGGTCGCGCACCCCGCGCCGAACCACCTCGTGGTCGTCCAGCAGGAACACCCGGATCGGCCCGCCGGGGCCGGGCCGCTCGCCTTCCCCCATCGTTCTCTCCTCGTCCTGGTGCCGCGGGGGTGGGCCCCCTGTCCAGGATCCTCGTCGCTGCCGGGGCCGGACGAACAGGGCCGTTCGGCCCCGATCCAGGCGGTGCACCGGCGGTCGGTGGTTCATCCCTCTCGCCTGACCGGACGTCCCGCGCCGCCCTTCCAGGCGTCCGCGCCGGGCGCCCGCGCCGGTGTCGTCCTCAGCCGCGGGCCCGGACCTCCGCCAGGACCTCCCGGATCACATGGCGGGCGTTGCGGGCCATCGCAGGGTTGGTGTTGCGGTAGTACGGCAGGGCGATCAGCGCCTGGGAGAGGGTGCGGGCGCGGCCGCGGGTCCAGGAGGCACCGTCCTCGCCGAGGCCGTCGCGGAACACCTTCCGCGCCTCGGCGGGCAGCAGGTTCCACGCGGGGAACAGATCGCAGGCCGGGTCGCCCACACCCAGGCATCCGAAGTCGATGACGGCGACGAGCCGGCCGTCGGCGACCAGGAGGTTGCCCGGCATCAGGTCGGCGTGCAGCCAGACCGCGGGCCCGTCCCACTCAGGGGCCCGCAGGGCGTCCTCCCAGACGGCGGTCACCGCGTCGCAGTCGACGCCCTCCTCGGGGAGGCGGCGCAGTTCCCCGATCGCGGCGCGGGTCTCCGCGTCGAGCGAGGTGAGCGGACCGCCGCGGTGGGCCGGCGGGGCTCCCGGCAGGGTCACGGCGCGCATCGCCGCGACGAACGCGGCCAGCTCCCCGGCCAGCCGGACGGGCTCGCTCAGGGCGCCCGCCACGGGGTTCTCCCCCGGCAGCCACCGGTAGACCGACCACGGCCACGGGTAGCCCTCGCCGGGCTCGCCGGCCGCGAGGACCTCCGGAACGGGGGTGGGCAGCAGGGGCGCGAGGCGCGGCAGCCACTCCCGCTCGACGGCCACGTCCGTCGCTCCGCCCGCCACGAGCGGCAGCCGTACGACCATGTCGTCGCCCAGCCGGTACATGGCGTTGACCGTGCCGCCGGACGGGACCCGCCTCAGCGGGAGGCGGGCCCAGTGCGGGAAGCGCGCGGCGATCAGCCGACGGACGAGGTCGTCGTCGAGCGGAGTACCGGCCGGCCGCCCGGTGGGTGCGGGGTCCCTGCTCATGGCGTCACTTCTCCGCCTGGTAGAGCTGTATGTCACAGATCAACCCGACGTCGCCGATCGCGGCCCGCACCGGTTCGCGCGCCATGGCGCCTCCCCCTCTTTCCATCCCGTCCGGCCCGCACAGAGCCGGTGAGCAGGCAGGTTACCGGTGTGTACGCGGGGCGAAGAGGCGGAGGGGCGAAGGCCGGCCGGGGAGCGACGCACAGGGGCCGCTCCCGCCGCGACCGCCGGGCCCGGCACGGACCTCACATGTCCGCGGCGTCCACCACGTCGCCCAGGTCGACGAACTTGAAGCCGGTCGCGGTGCGGGTGCCGCCCTCGCCGTCGGGGACCTCGGGGGTCTCGTGGCCGTCCTGGACGACCAGCAGGCCGTTCGGATAGCGGCTGCCGAGCGGGGCGTTCAGGACGGCGGCTCCGTCGCACTCCTCGCTGCCGTCGAGGGTGGCGGAGGCGGCGCCGACGCGGAAGCCGCCCTCGTACTCGTTGTCCTCGCCCACCTCGCGGTCGTAGAGGGCGAAGGTGTCGTCGCCCTGGCTGGAGGCGAGGAGGTAGCCGTCGCCGTCGGGCTCCTGGAACAGGGTCAGGCCCTCGACGTCGGCGGACAGGTGCTCGCCGCCGTACCCGGGGTCGGCGCCGGCGGCGCACTCCTCGGTGGTCTCGTCGTAGACGCCGGGGACGCCGTACTCGCGGACCCTGTCCACCAGGACCGGCTTGGTGGTGAGGTCGGCGCGCATCCGCCAGATGCCGATGTCCTCCTGGCCGGCGAAGAGGGTGCCGGTGGCCGGGTCGACGACCATGCCCTCGACCTGGGACAGCTCACCGGGTTCCGCGCAGGGGGACCAGGTGGTGCCGTTCGGCAGGCGGAAGGACGACGGCAGGTCGAGGGTGCGGACCTTGCGGTAGCCGACGGTGCCGTTCGCGGCCGGGGTCAGTTCGACCAGGGCGACGCGGGTGCGCTCACGCTGGCTGACCAGGGCGTACGTGCGGCCGGTGGCCTTGTCCTGCCAGGTGGCGAGGCCGTACGCGGTGCGCTGGTCGTTGATCTCGGCCTGGCCGGCGGAGAAGACCGGGGCGGCGGCGGGGTCGGTGATGTCGGTGAGCGGGGCGCCGGGCTCGGCCGGATCGATGCGGTAGATCCGCAGTCGGTCGTTGCCGCGGTCGCTGACGACGGCGACGTCGGCGCGGCCGGCGGAGGTGCGCAGGCCGGTGACGAGGTCGACGTTGTTGAAGCGGCCCGGGGCGTCGTCCTCGGCGGGCGGGCGGGGGGCGGGCAGCGACTGCACGAGGCGGGCGTCGAGGTCGTACACCCGCAGGCCGCCTTCCTTGGCGGTGGCGATGACGAGGCTGCGGTCGGGGTCGGCCGCGTTGCGCCAGATCGCCGGGTCGTCCGCGTCGGAGTTGCCGCCCGCCTCGTCGTCGTGGAGGGCGGGGGTCTCGCTGGTGGGTGTGACCGTCGGCAGGCTCCGGCCGTCGTCGGCCCCGGCGGGGGCGGCGGTCAGGACGGCGAGCAGGGCGGTGCCCAGGGCGAGGGTGGCGGCGGTGCGTGGCGCGCGGTGCGTTCTCACAAGCGCTTCCTTCGTCGGTGTCGAGGACAGGCCGATGCTGGGAGGAGAAGCTTGCGCGTAGAAGACCATGATCTGTACGGACGAGGCAGGCGACGTGGCCGGATGCCGACGCGGTGCGCACGGCCCGCGACAGAAGGCCGAAAATCAGCCACCCTCCCCATGTGGCGCAGATCACACTGTCAGGTTTGGAACAGGACATTACGGGCCGCGCTGCGATTACCGAATATCGAACAGTGGCTTCAACATTTTGGAAGGGAAGCTTCCCGTCCCGGAACACCCTTCGAAACACAGGCAACGAAGACGGAAACACCCTTGAAAGGGCGGATCATGAAGCGTCGATACCTGAATGTCACACACCGTTGCCGCGAAAACCGCAGCACTTAACGTCCTGTTCATGACTCAGCTGGACGTACGGCCGCTGGCCGGAAACGACGACGGAGGCCCCGCCGACGGCATGCGTGCCAAGGGGCTGAGCGGGAACTCCGTCGGGCTGCTCGGCAGCGCCGTGATCGGCGTCTCGACGGTGGCCCCGGTGTACTGCCTGACCTCCACCCTCGGGTCGACCGCGGGCGAGGTCGGTCTGCAGATGCCGGCGGTGTTCCTCGCGGGCTTCCTGCCGATGCTGCTCGTCGCCTTCGCCTACCGCGAGCTGAACCGGGTGATGCCGGACTGCGGCACCTCCTTCACCTGGACGGTGAAGGCCTTCGGCCCAAAGGTGGGCTGGATGTGCGGGTGGGGCCTGGTGATCGCCACGATCATCGTGCTCTCCAACCTCGCCGGCGTGGCGACGTCGTACTTCTGGCTGCTCGCCGGGGAGATCACCGGCAGCGAGGACGTGGCGGCCCTCGACGGGAACAAGGCGGTGCACATCCTCACCTGCCTGGCCCTGGTCGCCGTCGCGACCGTGATCAGCTACCGGGGGATGACCGCGACCAAGGGCGTGCAGTACGCGCTGGTCGGGCTCCAGCTGGTGGTGCTCGCCGTCTTCGTGGTGCTGGCCTTCGCCCAGGCCGGCAGCGCCGACTTCCCGACCTCCGCGGACTTCTCCTGGTCCTGGCTGAACCCGTTCGCGGTGCAGTCCTTCGGCGCGTTCACCGCCGGTCTGTCCTTGTCGATCTTCATGTACTGGGGCTGGGACGCCTGTCTGACCGCCAACGAGGAGACCACCGGCTCCACCAGGACCCCCGGCCGTGCGGCGCTGCTCGCCATGGTCGTGCTGGTCGGCTCCTACCTGGCCACGGGCGTCGCGGCGCAGATGATCGTCGGCTCCGGCGACAAGGGGCTGGGCCTCGCCAACCCCGACACCTCCGACAACGTCTTCGCCGCGCTGGCCGGCCCGGTGATGGGCCCGGCGCTGGGCATCGCGCTCTTCGTCGCCGTCCTCGCCTCGGCCGCGGCGAGCCTGCAGACCACCTTCATCCCGGTGGCCCGTACGGTGCTGGCGATGTCGGCGTACGAGGCGCTGCCCGCCTCCTACTCCAAGGTCCACGAGCGGTTCCGCACCCCGGGCCGGGCCACGGTCATGGCCGGCATCGCGACGGGCGTGTTCTACACCGTAATGACGCTGGTCAGCGAGCACGTCCTGGTCGACACGATCTACGCGCTCGGCCTGATGATCTGCTTCTACTACGCCCTCACCGCCTTCGCCTGCGTCTGGTACTTCCGCGCCGACCTGCTGCGCTCGGGCCGCGACCTGCTCTTCAAGGGCCTCTTCCCGCTGGCCGGCGGCGTCCTGCTGAGCGCGGTGTTCGCCAAGACGCTGGTGGACATGTGGGACCCGGCGTACGGCAGCGGCTCCTCGGTGTTCGGCGTGGGCTCGGTGTTCGTCATCGGCGTGGGTCTGCTCCTCCTGGGCGTCGTGATCATGTACGTGATGCGGTGGCGCAGCCCGGCGTTCTTCCAGGGCAGGACCCTCACGGGGTCGACGCCCGCGCTGGTCGCCGAGGACTGACGGCCGCGCCGCCGGGAGGCCGAGAGGAGGCGGGACACCATCCGGTGCCCCGCCTCTCGCACGTCGCGTGATCCATTTCGGGGAGTGAGTGAGCGAGCGGTCCGGGGGTTACTCGGGGCTCATGACAAAGCTGCATCTCCCCGGGCGCACCGGGCACAAAGAGCGGGACGAAGAGCCCCGGCGGCCGACTCCCGAGGAGGCCGGGCCCGGGCCGGAGGTGGAGCGGGCGGCACCCGCGTCTCCGACCGGGCTGCCCAAGGGAGCCTGGCGGGCGGTGTTCAAGGGCAGTCTCCGCGAGTTCAAGGACGACGAGCTGACCGACCGCGCGGCGGCCCTGACGTACTACGGGGTGCTGTCGCTGTTCCCGGCGCTGCTGGTGCTGGTGTCGCTGCTGGGCATCTCCGGCAGATCCACGACGGACAAGCTGATGCAGAACGTGGATGCGCTGGCTCCCGGCGCCGCGCGGGACATCATCGGGCGGGCCGTCGAGCAGTTGCAGGGCAACGCGGGCACCGGGTCCCTCATGGCGATCATCGGTCTCGTCCTGGCGGTGTGGTCCGCCTCCGGCTACGTGGCGGCGTTCATGCGCACGGCCAACGCGGTCTACGACATCCCGGAGGGCCGGCCCGTGTGGACCATCCTGCCGGTCCGGCTGGGGCTGACCGTGGCGCTGATGCTCATGGCCGTGATCAGCGCGCTGATCGTGGTCTTCACCGGCGGTCTCGCGCGCCGGGCGGGGGACGTACTCGGTCTCGGTGAGACGGCGCTGACGGTGTGGTCCATCGCCAAGTGGCCCGTCCTCGTGCTGCTGGTCACGCTGATGATCGCGCTGCTGTACTGGGCCAGTCCCAACGCCCGGGTGCGCGGCTGGCGCTGGATCACTCCGGGCAGCTTCCTGGCCCTGGTGATCTGGATGATCGCCTCCGCCGGGTTCGCGTTCTACGTGGCCAACTTCGGCTCGTACAACAAGACGTACGGCACCATGGCCGCCGTCATCGTGTTCCTCGTCTGGCTGTGGATCACCAATTTGGCGATCCTGCTGGGTCTGGAGTTCGACGCGGAGACCGCCCGGCAGCGGGCCATCGCCGGCGGCCACCCGCCGGACGCCGAGCCGTACACCGAGCCCCGCTCGACCCGCACCTGGGACGAGGACGACTACACGCCCCGCGAGGAACGGGAAGGGGAACGGGAACGCGCAACGGAAGGGGAAGGCGAACGGCCGCCGGGCCGCTCGTCCTGAGCCGTCGGGCGCTGTCGGATCGCCGGCCTCCCGGCCGTGCCCGGCCGGCAGCCGTCGGGCCCTGCCCGGTCGCGCGGCCGTCGGACCCCGGCCGGTCGTCAAGAACTGCCCTCGGGTCCGCCAACGGCGGCCCAACGGCCGGCCATTGCTCGGCCATGGCGGGTCATGAGCGGGTCATGATGCGGCAGCGCACGGCAACCGGACAGCTTTTCGGATTTACGTTCGTCGCCGTGAACCTCGACGACACCCCGCTCAGAGCCGCCGAGGCGGCTCCCGCGCGCCGCTCCCTGCTGCGCGCCGCCGTCACCGGAGCCGCCGTCACCGGAGCCGCCGTGGCCGGCGCCGGCCTCGCCCTGGACGTCTCCCCCGCCGCCGCGGCCCCGCCCGCCGCCCGCCCGCGTCCCACCACCGCGACGGAGGCGCTGCGGGCACTGGCCGTCGGGAACGCGCGCTGGCGCGCCTACCGGGAGCGGCACCCGGACGAGACCCCGGCCGTGCGGCAGGAGCTGGTCTCGGGCCAGCACCCGTTCGCGATCGTGCTGGGCTGTGTCGACTCGCGGGTGCCGCCGGAGCTGGTCTTCGACCAGGGGCTCGGCGATCTGCTCACCGTGCGCAGCGCCGGTGAGGTGCTGGACGAGGCGGTGCTCGGCAGCATCGCCTACGGGGTGCTGGAGCTGGACATACCGCTGGTGATGGTGCTGGGCCACCAGTCGTGCGGGGCCGTGCGGGCCGCGGTGGAGGCCGACGCGTCCGGCGGGCGGCTGCCCGCGCATATCCAGTACCTGGCCGACCGGATAGCCCCGGCCATCGACCGCACCACGGAGGGCGACGCCCGCGTCGACGCGACCATAGACGCCAACGTCCGGCTGGTACGGTCCCTGCTCGCGGCCGAGCCGGATCTCGCCGAGCGGGTGGCGGACGGGCGGCTCGCCATCGTCGGCGCGCGCTACGAGCTGACCAGCCAGGCGGTACGGCGCCTGGCCTGACGTACGATCGCCGCGAAGCGCGTGCCGGCCGGTCCGGTGACACCGCCGGGAGGGCGGGGCGAGCAGCGGGACCATGCCGACGAACTGGATCACCACTCCCCTCACCGAGGACGTCACCGCGGGTCTCCTGCGCGGCGCCCTCGACCTGGAGCGCACCGCGCGCGGTGTGCTGCCGCACCGGCTGCCCGCCCGGGCCCGCGCCCAGTGCGCCGCCCCGCAGCTCGCCGTGGCCGAGTGCCAGCCCTCCGGCGTACGGCTCGTGTTCCGCAAAAGGCGCCACCGCCGTGGAGCTGGACACCGTGCCCACCAAGCGCGTCCACGTGGGCGCCCCGCCGCGCCCGGACGGCGTCTACGACCTGCTCGTGGACGGCGCACCGGCCGGCCGGGCCACCGTGGCCGGCGGCGACACGCTGACCATCGACATGACCACCGGGTCCGTCGAGGTCCGGCGCGGGCCGGCCGGCACCGTGCGGTTCGCCGGGCTGCCCGGCCGGCCGGAGGTGGTGGTGGTCCGGCTGCCGCACAACGAGACGACCGAGCTGGTCGCGCTGCGCACCGACGCCCCGGTCGAACCCGTGCCGAGGGACCCGGGCCGCCGGATTTGGCTGCACCACGGCAGCTCGATCAGCCACGGCTCGGACGCGGCGAGCCCCACCACGACCTGGCCCGCGCTCGCCGCCTCCCTCGGCGGGGTGGAGCTGATCACGTCGACGCCGTACGGCGGGCGCTGGCCGCCGACTGGGGCGAGCCGCCGCTCGTCGCGGCGCCCTGAGCACGCCGCACCCCTGGCGTCCGGCCCGCCGGTTCGCGCACGTCGGCGGGGCGGGATCGCACCGTCCGGTGTCAGGCGATGAGCGCCTGGTCGGGGCCGAGGCGGGCCAGGAGGTGGTCCAGATGCAGTCCGGCCACCGGGGCGACCAGGTCGGGGTGGCGCAGCAGCGCCGCGGCGTCACGGTCGCGTACGCCGGGCTCGGTCAGGCGGCGGAACTCGGCCGGTGTGCCCAGGGGCTGCGGGCCGCGGGTGAGCTCGGCCACCGCCTGCCGGGCCAGCTCGGGGTCGGTGAGCAGGCTGGCGGCCCAGCTGGCCACGACCTCGTCCACCCAGGTCCGCCACGCGCTGTCCTCGGTGTGCGCGCCGCCCGCCGCGTCCGCGCCGGTGACCCAGTCCAGGCGGGCCGAGCCGCCGGGGCCGGCCAGCGCGACCAGCGCCGCGTCCGTCCGCGTCGGGTAGCGCAGGCAGGCCGCGACCGTCACCGCCTGCCGCGCCTGCACCTCGCACAGGGCGGCGGCCAGCGCACCGCCCGACGCGGGGTAGGCGCGCGTCAGCCACTGAGCGGTCGCCGCGATGAGCGGGCTGAGTTCTGTGAGCACTGGCTGGCCGTCCGGGCTGCGGGGGAACAGGGACCGGACGAAACGGTATCCCGCACACCGCGGGCAGGGACATGCCCTGTCTCGCATCGCGGGCGTGGCCTCGCCCACATTCGCCGGGCACGGGGTTTACGCCCGCACGGGCACGCGAGGCCGCCGGTCACCCCGGCATCAGGCCGGCCGCGACCGTCGCGCCCAGCTCCCAGCAGGCCTCCAGGTCGGCCTTGCCGGGTGCGCCGGTGAGGGTCAGGGGATCGGCGGCGCGGCGCCAGGCGAGGCCCGTGGTGATCGACTCGATGCCGCGGACGGCTCCGGTGACGTCGCTGCCGCCGTGCACCCAGTAGCCGAAGGGGCGGCCGCGGGTCTCGTCCAGGCACGGGTAGTAGACCTGGTCGAAGAAGTGCTTCAGCGCGCCGGACATGTAGCCGAGGTTGGCGGGCGTGCCCAGGAGGTAGCCGTCTGCGGCGAGCACGTCGGACGCGGTGGCGGACAGCGCCGCGCGCCGCTCGACCCGCACGTCCTCGATCTCCGGCGTCGTCGCCCCGGCGACGACGGCCTCGAGGATCGCCTGGCAGTTGGGCGACGGTGTGTGATGGACGATCAGCAAGGTGGCCACGGCGGAACCCTAACGCCCGTTGTCACACGGCTGCCGGGGTGCGAGGATGCCCGCCACGACCACGCCGGAGGAGGCATCGTGACCGAGGGGGACCACCGGCCGCCCGCCGGGGCGCCGGACGCCGCGGCGGTGTTCGACGCGCTGGGCTCGGCGTACGAGAAGGCGTTCGCGGGATCAGCGGCGCACCGCGCGTCGCTCGACTGGCTGCTGGAGCGGCTGGCGCCCGGCAGCAGCGTGCTGGACGTGGGCAGCGGGACGGGCCGGCCGACCGCCGAGACCCTGGCCGGGGCCGGCCACCGGGTGCTGGGCGTGGACGTCTCGCCGGTGATGGTGGAGCTGGCGCGGCGGCAGGTGCCGGATGCCGCCTTCCGATGCGCCGACATCCGCGAGGTGCCGCTCGCGGAGGGCTCCTACGACGCGGTGTGCGTCTACTTCTCCCTGCTCCAGATGACCCGCGACGAACAGTCCGGACTGCTGGAGCGGCTGGTGCGGGCGCTGCGGCCGGGCGGGCACATGGTGCTGGCGACGGTGCCCGTGGACGTGGCGGGCGTCGACGCCGTGTTCATGGGCCGCCCGGTGCGGGTCACCAGCTTCGCCGCCGAGGACTTCACCGCCCTCGCGACCGGCGCGGGCCTGACGGTGCTGCGCGCGGAGGAGTCCCTGTTCACCCCGGCCCACCCCGAGGCCGTACCGGAACCGCACCTGTTCGTGTACGCCCGGCGCGACTGAGCCGGGGGTGTTGGCGCCGGTCGCCGTGCGCCGGGGCGGGTGGCACGTCCGCCGCCCCTTCCCGGACCGGAGCGGTTCGGTCCGTTACCGTGGCCGGGTATCGCGTCGCGGTGAGGAAAGGGATCGGGCGTGCGGGTGAGCCGGTGCGTGCGGGCGGGAGGCGCCCTCGGACAGCTGCTGCTCGTGCTGGTGCTGGCCGTCGGTGTCTTCGTGATGCACACGCTCGGGCACCCGCGGGAGCACTCCGGCGGCGAACACCCCGGCAGCGCGTCGCACGGTGTCGCCGCCGCGTCACACGTGCCCGTGTCCGGGCACGCGGTGGCCGATCACTGGATGTCCGGCCCCTCGGGCCACCCGTCGTCCGCTCCGCATGAGCCGGGGATGGCCATGGACATGACCTCGCTGTGCGTGGCGGTCCTGTTCGGCGCGTGGGCGCTGGCCGTGCTGCTCAGGGCGGCGTTCGCCCGGCGTGACGCATCGCTCGCCGTACTCCTCGCGCGAGTCGCCTTCGTCCGGCGGCCGAATCCCCCGCCTCGCGGACCCGATCTCACCCGGTTGTCGGTGCTGCGGCTGTAGGCCGAAAGGCGCGCGCGGGCCCGCACACGCGGACCCGCCTCTTCGCGTACGCCTCCCACGGCCACCGAAACAGCAACAGAACCGACATTTAGGGTGAGATCCACCATGACTGGCTTCACGCGCGCCCTGCGCCGCCACCCCGCAACCGCCCGCCGTACCGCCGCAACCGCCCGCCGTACCGCCGCGTCCGCCGGCCTCGTCGCCGCCGGTGCCCTGCTCCTCGCCGCCTGCGGCGGGGACGGCACGGGCGGCATGCGCCACGGCGCCGGCGGCTCCACGCCCACGACCGCGTCCGAGGCCGCCGAGGCGGCGGCCGGTGAGGGCTTCAACGACACGGACGTCACCTTCGCCCAGCAGATGATCCCCCACCACGAGCAGGCCCTGGAGATGGCCCGACTCGCCGACGGCCGGGCCTCGGACCCGGAGATCAAGGACCTCGCCGGGCGGATCGAGCAGGCCCAGGACCCCGAGATCCGGACCATGAAGGGCTGGCTGGAGTCCTGGAAGCAGCCGGCCGCCGCCCGGTCCGGGTCCGACATGGAGCACGGCGGTCACGGCAGCGGTCACGGCAGCGACGACGGCATGATGTCCGCCGCGGACATGGAACAGCTCAAGGGCATGAAGGGCACCGCCTTCGACAAGGCGTTCGCCGAGATGATGATCGAGCACCACAACGGCGCGATCAGCATGGCCCGCGACGAGCAGCGGAACGGCGAGAACCCCGGCGCCAGGAAGATGGCCGGCGACATCGTCGACGGGCAGTCCGCCGAGGTCGAGCAGTTGCGGGACATCCTCGACCGACTCTGACACTCTGACCGATTCTGACCGACCGGCCGTCCGGGCCCCGTGCGCGGGGTCCGGACGGCCCACCGCTCACGCCGGCATCGCACCGGCACCGCCTTCAGTCGTGCGGAGCCTTTCCGCTGACCCGGTGGTCGGCGTGGCTGAGGGCTTCCATGACCAGGCGGCGCAGATGGCCGTCGCGCAGGCTGTAGTGGATGTGCCGCCCCTCCCGGCGGGACTCGACCAGCCCGGCGAGCCGCAGCTTGGCCAGGTGCTGGCTGACCGCCGTGCGCGAGGCCGCGCAGCGCTCGGTGAGCGTGCCGACGTCCGACTCCCCCTGCGCCAGCAGCCACAGCAGATGCAGCCGGGTGGGATCGGCGAGCATCGCGAACACCTCGGTGGCCTCCGCCAGACGCGCGCCGTCCGGGGGGCGCAGATGCGCGTCGAGGGCGGGCGACACGGGCTCACGAGCAGGCATGCGTACAGCCTAGAGGCTGCCGCACGGGACACATGACGGCACGTTCATATGGACATGGCTTTCATTGCCACCTACCCTTGGATCATTGCTCCCGCCCCCCCCTCGCGCACCGCCACGGTGCGCCGCACGCCACTGGAGGTGATCCGCCGTGAGCGGCCGTACGACGCGGCAGCGAGCGGCCGTGCTCGACGGCCTGACGCACTGTCACGGCTTCGTGTCCGCGCAGGAGTTGCACGCCCGGCTGACCGCGCGCGGCGTGTCCATCGGCCTGACCACCGTGTACCGCGCGCTGCGTCACTTCGCGGCCACCGGCGGCGTCGACATGGTGCGCGACAAGGCGGGTGAGCGGCTCTACCGCCCCCGGCCCGGCGACGGGCACCGGCACTATCTGATCTGCCGTCACTGCGGCTTCAGCCGTCCCCTGGACAGCGCGGTCGTGGAGGAGTGGGCCGAACGCGTCACGGCCGACACGGGGTTCGCCGCGGTCGAGCACACCGTGGAACTCACGGGCGTCTGCACCGAATGCCAGGCCGCCTCGAGAGTGGACGATGGGCAGCCGGTGAAGGTTTCGAAGGCTCGCTTATCACCCTCATAAGTGAGCCTTATGAGCCCATAGACCGGACCCGCGTACCGACTTAGGCATGCCTTAGCTTAGGCTTCCCCGCGAGTCGCTTGTCATCGCTCGAAGGGAACCTGATCATGCCCCGCCCTCTGCGGGTAGCCATCGTCGGTGCCGGCCCGGCCGGGATCTACGCCGCCGACGCCCTGCTCAAGTCCGACGTGGCCGCCGAACCCGGCGTGTCCATCGACCTCTTCGAGCGGATGCCGGCACCGTTCGGCCTGATCCGCTACGGCGTCGCTCCGGACCACCCCCGGATCAAGGGCATCATCACCGCCCTGCACCAGGTGCTCGACAAGCCGCAGATCCGCCTCTTCGGCAACGTCGACTACGGCACCGACATCAGCCTGGACGACCTGCGGTCGTTCTACGACGCGGTGATCTTCTCCACCGGCGCGATGGCCGACCGGGACCTGCCGATCCCCGGCATCGACCTCGACGGCTCCTACGGCGCCGCCGACTTCGTCTCCTGGTACGACGGCCACCCGGACGTGCCGCGCACCTGGCCGCTGGAGGCGGAGAAGGTCGCCGTCCTCGGCGTCGGCAACGTCGCCCTCGACATCGCGCGCATCCTCGCCAAGACGGCGGACGAGCTGCTGCCGACCGAGATCCCGCCGAACGTCTACGAGGGCCTGAAGGCCAACAAGGCCGTCGAGGTCCACGTGTTCGGCCGCCGTGGCCCGGCGCAGGCCAAGTTCAGCCCCATGGAGCTGCGCGAGCTGGACCACTCCCCCAACATCGAGGTCATCGTCGACCCCGAGGACATCGACTACGACGAGGGCTCGATCGAGACCCGGCGCGGCAACAAGCAGGCCGACATGGTCGCCAAGACGCTGGAGAACTGGGCGATCCGCGACGTCGGCGACCGCCCGCACAAGCTCTTCCTGCACTTCTTCGAGTCGCCGGTGGAGATCCTGGGCGAGGACGGCAAGGTCGTGGGCCTGCGCACCGAGCGCACCGAGCTGGACGGCACCGGCAACGTCAAGGGCACGGGCGAGTTCACCGACTGGGACGTCTCCGCCGTCTACCGCGCGGTCGGCTACCTCTCCGACAAGCTGCCGAAGCTGCCCTGGGACATCGACTCGGGCACCGTGCCCGACGAGGGCGGCCGGGTCATCGAGGAGGGTGGCGGCCACCTGCAGTCGGTGTACGTCACCGGCTGGATCCGGCGCGGCCCGGTGGGTCTCATCGGCCACACCAAGGGTGACGCCAACGAGACCGTCGCCAACCTGCTGGACGACTTCGCGAACGGCCGTCTCCAGACCCCGCAGGCGCCCGCGCCCGAGGCCGTCGACGCCTTCCTGGCGGAGCGGAACATCCGCTTCACCACCTGGGAGGGCTGGTACAAGCTGGACGCCGCGGAGAAGGCGCTGGGCGAGCCGCAGGGCCGCGAGCGCGTGAAGATCGTCGAGCGTGAGGACATGCTCAAGGCGAGCGGTGCGTAAGCGCACGTACCCGGCATCGTCGTGCCGTACGGCGGTGAAGGCGCCGTACGGCGACGAAGGGGCCGTAGGCCGGTGAAGGGCCCGTAGGCCGGCGGAGGGGCCCGGTGGTCGTCCACCGGGCCCCTCCGCATGCGCCTGTCTCCCGGAGGGGGGCGTACGGATTCGCGGAGGGAGCGGAGAGGGGCACCCCGGTTGATCGTCATGCGGGTGGGGCACCGATACTGGCAGACAGCACGACGCCCCCGCTCACAGATGGACTCATGCCGACCTCCACCACCGCCCACCCCATGACTCCCCCCACGGTGTGGCTGGCTCGCGGCCGCCATGTCGGTGCCGTCGCCGAGGACGTCCTGCGGCGGCGTCTGCGCGACCTCAAGGCGCGCGGGGTGATCCACGACCACATGGAGCCGCCGCAGCCCGAGGACCACCCGGACAAGGTGTTCGAGGCACGCTGGGCGGTCGCCGGGGACATCACCGTGCGGGCGCGGCTGACGCTCGCGGCGCCGTCCGACGGCGGGCGGGAGTGGGTGCTGGCCGCCGAGGCCGAGGCGGTCTGGGACCCGGAGTGGCCGTCGCCCGCGACCATGTTCTGGCCCGAGGAGGCCGACGGAGCCGAGGGCACGGAGACGGAGTGGGACCGGCTCAGCGGGTCGGACCTGCGCCTGCGGGACATCAACCCGCTGCCCGCCGACGACAAGGAGCTGCGGCGCGTGCTGCGGGACGCCGCGCCCGACACGTGGGCCGTTCACATCGTCGTCCACGAGGCCATGACCCCCGACGAGCGCGGCCGCCGCCCGCTCGCCCCGCTGCTGCCGCCCGGTCTGCGCCACCGCGTGGTGGAGCACCGCGCCGCCCCGCACCAGCTGCGCGCCGTGAACTGGGCGCTGCGGGAGTTCGGTGTGGAGCTGCCGCGCGGCGGCGCCGTGGTGCTGCCGGGCGTCCCGGCGCCGGAGGGCTACGACTCGGGCGGGTTCTCCGTGCGCACCGTCTTCCTCGACGGCTCCCGGCCCACCGAGCTGATCGGCGCGGTCAACCGGTTCGCCCGCACGCCGAGGCCGCTGCCGAAGGGCGCCGACGAGGTGATCACGGCGCTGCGCGAGGACTGGCACCTGCTGACGCTGGAGGAGGAGCTGGAGCGCCAGCGCGCGCTGGTGGCGATGTACGCCGAGGCGCTGGAGGCCATGACCCGGTCCCGCGACCTGTACCGGGAGGCCGCCGAGCGGGCCAACGAGGCGCTGGCCGCGTACCGTGAGTCCGCGGGCCTGCCCGCCCCGGCCCTTCCGGCGCCCGCCCGGGCCCAGGACAGCCGCCCCGCCTCCCCTCTTCAGCAGCTGACCCGCACGCTGGAGCGCTTCAAGGCCGGCAAGTCCCGCCGCGAGCCTGCCGCCGAACAGCCGGCCACCGCCACCCCGGCTCCGGGCGCCCCCGCACCGGGCGTCCCCGAGCCGGCGGTGCCCCAGGCGCACTCCCCCGAGTCCCCGGACGCCGGAACGCCTTGAGCCGGCGGCTCGGCCGCCTCGCCCCCGCCAGGGCGCACAGCCGAGCAAGGTGCGAGAAGAAACCTACTCAAGGGGCCGCCCGGCCCGCGCCGTGCCGTGGCTGCCGGCCGGTCAGGCGGTCGCTCCGGGCGCCGCTACTGCCGCGCCCGGCTCCCTCCGTGCGCCAGGTCGGTACATGTGAGGCAATACCGCGGCCGTATCAGGGAATTGGAGGAGTGGACGACCCACCCCGCAGTGTCCCTACGCTCCCCGCACTCGCCGGATCTCACACCGGTCGCCTCTCCGTAATCTCGCCGGACTCAACCGCCGGGCGCCCTGAACCGTCTCAGGTTCAGGGCGCCCTGTACGCAGAAAAAAATTACGGAGCGTAAGGAAACCAACCAGGCGTTCGATTCGTATAAGTCCATGAAAGCCCTGGAGATCCCGTGGCGAAGTCAGGAAGCGGCGTGCCGACGGCTTCACCGGGGCAGCACCGACGAGGGAGAGACGATGCAACCGTTCGCGCTCAACTACGCACGCCCGACGGCGGAGTTGGACGTCGCCACCCCCTACGCCTACGACCCCGGACGGCAGTTGAACGTGCTCTTCGACGGCCGGATCGCCGCGACCGATCACGCTCTGCTCCGGGAGCTGGGGACCACGACGTCCACGGCGGGCTCGAAGACCCACTTCGACGACTGACCACGGACCGTCGACGATGACCGTACTGATCCTGACCAGCGACCAGGACGTGACCGCGGACATGGTGGTCGTGCACCTGAACGCGTCCGGAGTGCCGGTGGTCCGGCTGGACCCCGCCGATCTGACGGGCGGGGTCTCGCTCTCGGGCGAGTATGTGCACGGCTCCTTCCGGGGCCATCTGTGGTCCGCGGGGCGGCTGGTGGGTCTGGAGGGGCTACGGTCCGTGTGGGTGCGCCGCCCGGGCGCCCCGGCCGCTCGCGCGGCGGCGCCCTCCGCCTGGCTGACCGAGGAGTCGTCGCAGGCGCTGTACGGCATGCTGCGCTCCACCGGAGCCCGCTGGATGAACCATCCCGACGCCGCTCGCCGGGCCCGTCACAAGCCGTGGCAGCTGCGTCTCGCCCAGTGCAGCGGGCTTCCGGTGCCGGCCACACTGATCACGACCTTGCCGCAGGCCGCGCGGGACTTCGCCGAGCGTTTCCCGGATCTGGTGGTCAAGCCGGTCTCGGGCGCGCATCCGCAGGAGCCGCCGCAGGCCGTGCCGACCAGCCGGGTGCCGCCCGGCACCGACTTCGCCGCGGTCGCGTTCGGGCCGACGCTGCTCCAGCGGCGGATCGCCAAGCGGGCGGACATCCGGCTCACGGCCGTCGGCGACCGGCTGCTGGCGGCCCGCAAGGAGACCCCGCCCGACGCCGACCCCGACGAGGTCGACGTCCGCTTCGCCACGCCCGTCCTGCCCTGGGCCGCGGCCGAGGTGCCGCCGCGGATAGCGGAGGGGGTGCGCGCCTATCTGCGCGGGGCGGAGCTGGCGTACGGCGCCTTCGACTTCGTGGAGGACGGCGACGGGACCTGGTGGTTCCTGGAGTGCAACCAGTCCGGTCAGTTCGGGTTCGTGGAGGTGGACACGGGTCAGCCGATCGCCCGGGCGATCGCCGAGTGGCTGGCCCGGCCCGCCGCGGGGCTGCCGCGGCGGAGCTGCGACGCCGGCACCGCGGTCCCGTGACCGCGGTGCCGGCGTCGTGGGGTGCGCGGCGGACTCGTGGTACGGCGGGTCAGACCGCCACCGACAGGCCGCTGTCGCTGTCCTCGTCCGGGTCCGCCGCCCGGCCGTCGGTCAGCAGCAGGGCGTCCGCCCTGGCGATGGCCTCGTTGATCTCACTGGTGCCCATCATCACGCAGAGCGTGTAACTGACGTCGTCCAACTCGCGTGCCGTGGCCGCGCTCTCCCGCTCCGCCTGAGCGATCCGCAGGGTCGCGTACCGGGTCAGGAGCTTTCTGACGACCTTCGGGTCCGGTACAAGCACGGGGCGCCCCTCTCTCGGTTTTTCGCTGCGTATGCCCGGACGGTGCCGGACCAATCACCTCCGCGGCGTGCCGTTCACATTTGACGCAATACCGTTGCTTAACGCCCACGGCGCGCGGGGCGTGCGCCGGGGCGTATCCGAAATCCGTTCACGCTGCTTGGCCCTGGTGCAGCGCCGCGTAGGCGCCGCCCCGGCGGAGCAGTTCCTCGTGGGTGCCGACCTCCTGGATCCGGCCGTCGCCCATGACCACGATCCGGTCCGCGCCGCGCACCGTGGACAGCCGGTGGGCGACGACGAAGGTGGTCCGGCCGCGCAGCAGCCGGGCGAGCGCCTGCTGGACCAGTGCCTCGGAGCGGGTGTCGAGGGCGGAGGTGGCCTCGTCGAGCACCAGCACCCTGGGGTCCCGGATGAGGGCGCGGGCGATGGCGAGCCGCTGCCGCTGCCCACCGGACAGCCGGGCGCCGTGCTCCCCGACCAGGGTGTCGAGGCCCTGCGGCAGCCGGTCGACGAACTCCAGCGCGTTCGCGTCCCGCAGCGCGGCGCGGACGGCCTCCTCGTCGGCGTCGTCCATGCCGTAGGCGACGTTCTCGCGGACCGTGCCGTCGAAGAGGATCGACTCCTGGGGCACCACGGAGACGAACCGGCGGTAGGTGCGCAGGTCGAGGCCGGCCATGTCGGTGCCGTCGAGCAGCAGCCGGCCCCGGGTGGGGCGGATGAAGCCGATGACCAGGTTGAGGACGGTGGACTTGCCGGCGCCGGACGCGCCGACCAGGGCGATGGTCTCGCCGGGGGTGACGTCGAGGGTGAAGTCGCGGACGGCGGCCCGCCCGCCGTCGTAGGCGTAGCCGACGTGTTCGAAGGTGACGGCGCCGTGTACGGCGGTGACCTCGGCCTTGCCCTCGTTGTCCTCCAGTTCCGGCGCCTGGAGCACCTCGCCGACCGAGCGGACCGACTCCAGGCCCTTGGAGATGACCGGGGTCAGGCCGGCCAGCGTGGTGACGGAGTTGGTGAGGGTGGTCAGGAACGCGCTGAGCATGACGACGTCGCCGGGGGTGACGCCCCACACGCCGTAGTACGAGATCAGCGCGGCGCCGGCCAGGACGAGGACGCCGACGACGTTGAGCACCACCCAGGCCAGCGAGCCGAATCGGCCGTTGACCAGGTCGAGGCGCATCCCGGAGGCGAGCAGCCGGCGCAGGGTGCGGTCCATGCGGCGCAGCGCCTTGCCCTCCAGGCCGTGGGCGCGGGTGACCGGGATCAGACGGGTCATCTCGGTCACCCGGGAGGACAGGGCCTCCACCTCGTGCCGGAAGTGCTCGTTGTGGGTGCGCAGCCGGGACCGCAGCCGGGCGACGAGGAGGGCGGCGGCGGGCACGACGACCAGGAAGACGGGGAGGAACTCGGGGGTGCGGACGGCGATGATGACCAGACCGCCGATGAGCACGGTGGTGGCGCCGAGTCCCTGCTCGGCCGTCTGCTGGACCATCTGCTCGACGGTCTCGACGTCGCGGACCACCTTGGCCTGGAGGACGCCGGCGCTGACCCGGGAGTGGTAGCCGATCGACAGCTGCTGCATGCGGGTGCACAGCGCGGAGCGCAGGCCGGTGCCCATGCGGCGGACGCTGCCGTAGAGGAGGCGGACGTAAAGGACGTGCAGGGGGTAGTTGACCAGCAGGATGAAGAGGATGATCCCGGTGCTGGCGAAGAGTTCGGCGACGGGCCGGTGCTGGACGACGGTGTCGATGATGGACGCGGTGATCAGCGGCAGCAGCCAGATGGGGCTGTGCTTGAACGTGAAGACGCCGACCGCGGCGGCGAGACGCCGGCGGTCGGCGCGGAACAGGTAGGCGAGGGTGCGTATCGGATGCTCGCCCTGGTAGCGGTGATCGAGCGGTTTCTCGGGCGGCGACGCCATCGGCGGTGATCCTCTCCGGTGACCTGGGTAAGTCCGGTGACCCCGGGGACGAGACACTTTCCGCGAAAGCGCTTTCTCGTCCCCGTGTTCGGCCAGGGGTACACCACCGTGGGGCGGTCGGGCCGGAGTGTCCGCAGCGTGAGACCGGGATGGCGGGGCGGCTCCGCCGCGGGGTGCGGGGGCGCTGGAACGGGCGGGGGCGAGGTCCGGCGGGCGCGGGGCGGGCGAGCGCGAGGCCGGGCGAGCGCGAGGCCGGGCGAGCGCGAGGCCGGGCGAGCGCGAGGCCGGGCGGGCGAGGTCCGACGGGCGCGGGCCGGGCCAGGCCGCGTCGGGTGTGAGACCGGGCCAGAGGCCGGACCGGTCTCCGGCGCGGGACGAGCCCGGAACCGAAATTGCCTCGGACGCGGGACCGAGGGGGCGCCAGAGCGGGCCGGGGCCTTGCCACGTCGGGGCCAAGACCGTGCCGGGGCAGGCCACGTCTTGCGCGGGACCAGGCCGGGCGGGACCGGGTTTGGGGTCGAACGGCCTCCCGCAGGGTCAGGCCGGGCCGAAACTGTCTGTGACGGTGGACCGAATGGGCGTGAGACCGGGACCAGGCCGCGTCGAGCCCGACACCGTGCCGGGGCCAAACCGCCTCCCGCGCGGGGTCAGGCCGGGGCCTACCGCCTCGGGCGTGAGACCGGCCGACGCGAGACCGGGCCGGGGCGGGACCGGGCCGGGGCGGGAGCGGGTCAGACATCGGGCCGCGTTCGGCGCGGGACCGGGCATGACGCGTCGGGCCGCGTCAGGCGCGGCAGTGTTCCGGTGGGTTCAGACGCCCAGGGTGCGGGCGAGTTCCGTGCCCGCGCGGGCGATCTCGGTGTCCTGCTCCTTCAGCAGGGAGCGGACGGCGCCGCGCCGGGCGTGGACGGCCTGGCGGGCGGCGCGCTCCCATGCCACGGGATTCTCCCGGTGGTTGAGGAGCTTGGGGTAGGCGCTGGCGGTGTGCTCCCACTGCCGGGCCTCGGCGATGCTGGCGAGCAGCCGGATGATCTGGGGGCGGCAGGCGACCTGCGGTGACTGGGCCAGCTCCCAGAGGAAGGGGACGGTGGCGGCCGTCGCCTGCTCGACCACGAAGCCGTACTGGCAGATGCGCTTGCGCAGTTCGCGCAGAGCGGCCGTGGCGGTGTCGGCGCTGCCGTGCGCGATGTCCTCGAGCAGTCCGGGGATGGCGTCGGCGCAGCCGGTGGAGTCCTGGATCTCGTGCCACGGCACCTCGTCGAGCGCCCCCAGGTACGGCTGGTGGTCGGTGCGCTCGGTGCCGGGCTGTCCCGTCGAAGCGGTGCGCATGGCGTGGGGCCTTTCCGCAGGGGTCATGGCAGTAACGGACACGTGGTCGACAGCCTGGCCCACACGGTCTTGCCCACCGGGGGACACGGGGTCCAGCCCCACTCCTCGGACAGGGCGTCGACGATGAACAGGCCGCGGCCGTGCTCTTCCAGGGTGGAAGTGCCGTGGGGCGCGTACACCGGCGGGGTGTCGCCGGGGTCGGAGACGGTGAGCGTCAGGTGGTCGCCGCCGCGGCTCAGGCCGAGCCAGACCTCCGGGTCGTCCGCCGGAGCCTGCGGCACCGCGTGGACGACGGCGTTGGCGGCGAGTTCGGTGACCACGAGGGCGGCGTCGTCGCCGCGGTGGTCCAGCGACCACTCCCGCAGCGTGTCCTGGGTGAACGCCCGCGCCTGTGCCACGCCCTCCTCGCTGGTCATGATGCGCAGCGCGGCGGACACGGGCCGGGCCGCGCCTCCTCCGGCCGGCTCCGGCGCCACCGCGTCGAAGGGCCGAGAGGTGTGATGCACGGGTGACGGCACGGCATCTCCCTGATGCGACGTCATGGCGGCGCGTCTCCCCATGGGTTGACGCGGGGTCTATTATCCACGCCGGAGACGCTCGCGTGCAATTGCACGAGAAATTGCGCGCTTTTCCGGGTAGACAGTCGAGCCGCGGGCAGACACCACTGCGAGCCCACCGGCACCACGGACCCCCAAGGAGAGGCAGATGTCACCTGTACCGAACGGAGTGCGGGCCAGCACGCTCGACGCGCGCTGGGTCAAGAGCCGGCACAGCAACGCCGAGGGCAACTGCGTGGAAGTGGCCCCGCTGCCGGACGGGGCGATCGCGCTGCGCAACTCCCGCGACCCCGACGGCCCCGCGCTCGTCTACACGCCGGCCGAGGTGGCGGCCTTCCTCGCCGGGGCGAAGGACGGGGAGTTCGACCACCTGGTCTGACCGGCGTGCGGAGCACACGTCCACGCTCACGTCCTATCCCGCGCCCACGCCCGGCCACCTGCCCGCGGCGGCGGCGCGCGGCGGTGCCAGGTCAACTCCCTTTGATCTCCCGGCACATCGGGTACGAAGGGGTGCGGCTGCGCTACGCTGTTCTCCTCTTCTGCCTGTCTGCCGGGAGTCGGGATGTCCGCCGAGTCACCACGTGTGGTGCGCCTTCGGCCCTATCTGGACCGGGCCGAACCAGCGCCGACCCTGCTGAAGATGCTCGTCGGCGTCCAGCTGGCGGGTCTGCGCGAGGATGCCGGACTGGCCCAGGACCAGGCGGCGCGCGCCCTGGGGTTCAGCCCCGCGAAGCTGTCACGGATCGAGGCGGGCAAGGGCCGCAAGCCACCCGCCGAGGCGGACGTGCGCGCACTGCTGAAGCTGTACGAGGCCGACGAGCACGAGGCCACCGTCCTGCTCGAACTGCTCCGCAGGGCCGGTGAGCCGGGCTGGTGGCAGCGGTACGACAAGCGGCTGATGCCCGAGTGGTTCGACCGGCTGGTCGGGCTCCAGGAGGCGGCGGCCGCGATCCGTACGTTCGAGATCCAGTATGTGCCCGGCCTGCTCCAGACTCCCGCGTACACGCACGCGGTGGTCCGCCGCGGACTCCCGGTCGCACCGGAGAACGAGGTCCGCCGGCGGGTGGAACTGCGCACCCGGCGGGCGCAGTTGCTGCAGCGGCCGGACGCGCCGCAGCTGTGGGCGATCGTCGACGAGTCGGTGCTGCTGCGGATCCTCGGCAGTCCGGCGGTCATGCGGGAGCAGCTGACGCATCTGATCGAGATGGCGCAGCGTCCGCACGTGACCGTGCAGGTGGTCCCGTTGAACGTGACGAACGCGTCGGCGCCCGCCATCCCGGTGACGTATCTCCGCTTCGGCGGTCTCGATCTGCCGGACGTCGTCTATCTGGAGCACATCGGCAGCGCCAACTTCCTCGAGGACCCGGACGATACGGAGCAGTACCGGGTGGCGATGGACCGGCTGGCCGACGAGGCGCTCACGCCGCGCGAATCGCTGGCGCTGATACGCGAGACGATGGAGGAGCGCTACCCGGCCGAGTGACCGCCGCGCACCGTCCGTTGTCGTGACTGCGCCCGGACCGACGCGTGTCCGGGCGGTCCCTTCCCCGCCGTACGGCGGGTGCTGTCCGGGTGGCTACGGCTTGCGGGCGACGCCGCCGAACTCGATCCACTCGTAAGTGAGCTGACGGGGTGTCACCTCCGAGTCGGGGCGCCAGTTCGACACTTCGACGAGGCCCGGTGGCAGGATCTCCAGGCCCTCGAACCACTCGGCGACGTCCTTCTGCTCCCGGACCCGGCCCCAGTGTCCCTGGGTCGCCTCGTCCATGAAGTTCGTCACGAAGTCGCGGACTTCGGGGTCGTCGCTGACGAGCTGGCACATCACCAGGTAGCTGCCGGGCGCGAGGCGGTCGAGGACGCGGTGGACGACGGCGAGCGGGCCGTCGGTGTCGCTGTCCGGGATGCAGTGGAAGACCGAGTTGAACAGCACCGCGACCGGCTGGTCGAAGTCGATCAGACGCTGGGTGTCGGGGTGTTCGAAGATCGCCTCGGTCTGGCGCATGTCGGCGTGGATGACGGCGGTGCGCTCGTCCTGTTCCAGCAGTGCGCGGCCATGGACGAGGACCATCGGGTCGTTGTCGACGTAGACGACGTGAGCGCTGGGGTCGTGGCGCTGGGCGACCTGGTGGACGTTGTCCTGGGTCGGCAGGCCGGAACCGTGGTCGAGGAACTGCCGGATGCCGTGCTCGGCGGTGAGCGTGCGCACCACGCGCTGGAGGAAGCGCCGGTTGTTCTGCGCGAGCCGGCGGGTGCTCGGGACCACCTTGTCCAGCTGCTCGCACGCCTCGCGGTCCGCCGCGTAGTTGTCCTTGCCGCCGAGGTAGTAGTCGTACATCCGGGCAGCCGTCGGGACGTTCGCGTCGATCTCCTTGGACAGCTGCTTACCGTTGCTCATGGGTCCCCCAGCTTCATGCCACCTGGCCCGACAGGCTGTACATCCTAGGGATCGGTGGGTCACGGATGCCAGTGCGAGACGCAAACAGCCGGAAGGTGATCCGGTGCGGATCACCTTCCCAAGGGCCTTGAGGGGCTTATGAGTTCAGGTACTCCTCGACGCCGGGCGCCGCGTGCGCGTCCTCCGCGATCACCAGGCCGCCGACGGCCTTGGCGTCCGGCTTGAGGACGTACGTCTCCACACTGGCCGGGCGGTCGACGTCGGAGAAGTCCTGCGGGGTGCCGAGGCCGGTGTCGGCGTTCTTCTGGGCGCGGTGCGTCTTCACCACGTCCTCGCGGGCCAGGCTGCCCGCCTCGCAGGCCTTCTTCAGGTCGGCGCCGAGGAGTTGGGCGGCGTTGTAGCCGGAGAGCACACCGGAGTCGACCGGGGAGCCCGGGTACTTCTTCTCGTACGCGGACACCATCTTCTGCACGCCGGGCAGCTCCGAACTGACCGCCGGGGCCGCGCTGACGACGTTCAGCATGGCTTCCAGGGCCTTCGCCGCCGGGGTCTTCATCAGCTGCGGGGCGAAGCCGGGGGCGCTGCTGACGATGGGGACTCGCAGGCCGCGCGAGGCGGCGACCCCGGCGAGGGAGGCCGTCTGGGCGGGGCCCGCGCTGATCAGAACGGCCTTGACGCCGGCCTCGCGCAGGGCGGAGACCTGCGCGGACAGGTCGGTGTCGGTGGCCTTGATCTTCTGGTCGACGACCTTCAGTCCCGCGCGCTTCGCGGCCCAGGTGGAGCCTTCCAGGGCGTTGGCGCCGTAGTCGCCCTCGAAGTAGACGTGGCCGATGGTGTCGCCCTTCTTCAGGCCCTTGGTGCGGGTGAGGAAGTCGACGGCGGCGATCATGTCGACGTCGTAGGTGGTGCCGAGGACCTGGACCGGGTCCTTGCCGAGCAGGGAGGCGGCCCAGGCCTGCGGGAAGGTCAGCAGGTTGTCGCGCTCGATGTCGTCGATGAGGGCGGCGACCACCGGGGAGCCGATGACCTGGGGCAGGGCGACGACGTCGGCGGAGAGGTCGGCGTAGGCGGTGACGGCCTTCTGCACGTCGTAGCCGTGGTCCTCGACGACGATCTCGATCTTGCGTCCGCAGATGCCGCCGGCGGCGTTGGTCTCGTCGGCCCACATCTGCTGGGCCTGGACGATGCTCTTGCCGAGGGTGGCGTAAGGGCCGGTGAGGTCGGTCAGGGCGCCCAGCCGGATGCGGTCGTCGGTGACGCCGGGTCCGGTCCTCACGCCGTCGGCGGAGTCGCCGGGCTTGTCGCCGTCGGCCTTGGAGCTGCACCCGGTGCCCGCGATCAGCAGGGCCGCGAGGGCCGAGGCGAGGAGAGTCTTCGTCGTGGTGCGGGAGGTGTTCACGGGGTCTGCTCCTTGGGTCGTGCGGGTGCGGCGGACGGGGTGGTCGCGGGATCTGCTTTCGTGCGGCGGGCTGCGGCGCGGGCACGCAGCCGGCGGGCGAGTCCGTGCAGGCCGTCGGGGGCGTACAGGAGGATGAGGACGATGGCGGCGCCGTAGAGGTAGCGGGCGGCCTCGGTGGGGCCGACGGCTCCCTCGGTGCTGCCGGGGGCGGCCACCAGCGGCAGATGGTCGGCGTACCGGGTCATCAGCAGCGGCAGCGCGGTGACGAAGACGGCGCCTGCGGTGGCTCCGGCGACCGAGCCGAGCCCGCCGATGACGATCATGGCGAGGTAGTCGACGGAGAGGGCGAGCCCGAAGTAGTCGGGGACGATCCGGCGGAAGCCGAGGGCCAGCAGCGCTCCGGCGAGGCCCGCGTACATCGAGGAGACGACGAAGGCGGCCGAGCGGTAGCGGGCCACGTCGACGCCCATGACGGCGGCGGCGGTCTCGCTGTCGCGGACGGCGACCAGGGCACGGCCGGGGCGTCCGCGCAGGATGCCGCGGGCGGTGAACCAGGTCAGCGCGAACAGGGCGAGCCCGAGGTACCACAGGCGTTCCTCGGCGCCGAACGGCACGCCGAGCACGACGAGTTCGGGGTCGGTGTCGGCGAAGGTGAAGCCACCGAGGGTGAGCGGCGGGACCGAGCGGCCGTTGAAGCCGCCGGTGACGGAGTCCGCGGTGAGCAGGACGTGGTGGCCGAGGAAGACCAGGGCGAGGGTGGCGACGCCCAGGTAGATGCCCTTGACGCGGCCGGCGACGGGGCTGAACAGGCCGCCCGCGGCGCCGGCCAGGAGGACGGCGACGGCCAGGGCGAGCGCGGGCGGCAGGCCGGGGCCGGGTTCGCCGGCCAGCCAGGCGTAGCCGTAGGCGCCGACGGCCAGGAAGAAGGCGTGGCCGAGGGAGAGCTGCCCGGCCGTGCCCGCGAGCAGCCCGAGGCCGACGGCGCCGATGGCCGCGGCCATGGCGAACAGGCCGACGCGCAGCCAGAAGGCGTCCAGGTAGAAGGGCAGGGCAGCGAGGAGCAGCGCGGGCAGCAGGAACCCGCCGCGTTTGAGGAGGTCAGACACGGACCGCTCCCTTCCCGCCGAACAGCCCGGTGGGACGTACGAGGAGGACGAGCACCATCACGGCGTAGGGGGCGACGTCGCCGAAGCCCTCGCCGAGGACGTGCAGTTCGGACTGGTAGCCGGCGACCAGGGCCTCGGTCAGGCCGATGAGCAGGCTGCCGGCGAGGGCGCCGGGCGGGGAGGCCATGCCGCCGAGGATCGCGGCGGGGAAGGCCTTCAGGGCGATCTGCCCGGTGGTGCGTTCCAGGCCGGGGGCGGGGAACGCGGCGAGGAACACGGCGGCGAGCGCGGCGAGCGCCCCCGCGAGGCACCAGGCGAGCATGCGCACGCGGGTGAGGCGTACGCCCATCAGGGCCGCCGCTTCCAGGTCCTCCGAGGCGGCGCGCAGGGACAGGCCCCACGCGGTGTACCGGAAGAGGGCGAACACTCCGCCGATGACGACGGCGGACACGGCGATCGCGGCGAGGCGGCTGTCGACGACGGTCACCGGACCGATCTCGGTGACCGCGTCCCCCCAGGGGTCGCCGAGGGTGAGCAGGTCGCCGCCGATGCGCCGGGCGAGGTCGGTGACGAGGACGATGTCGACGCCGATGGTCACGATCGTCTGCACGTGCGCGGCCTTGGGGTCGCGGTCGCCACCGCGCAGCAGCAGCCGGTCCATGGCACCGGCCACGAGTGCCGTGACCAGGAGGGCGGCGGCGAGGGCGCCGGCGAAGCCGAGGTCGTCGTGGAGGACGGCGGTGAGGTAGCCGCCGAGGAGCAGCAGGGAGCCGTGGGCGAAGTTGAGCACCCCGGAGGCTTTGAAGATGACGACGAAGCCGAGGGCGACAAGGGCGTAGACCGCGCCGAGCGCGAGGCCGTTGAGCAGGTGGTCCAGGAAGCCGGTCATGCCGCGTCCTCCCCCGTGTCGTCGGTGCCGAGGTAGGCGCGCAGCACCTCGGGGTCGCGCCGGACCTCCTCGGGGGTGCCGTGGGCGATGGCGCGGCCGAAGTCGAGGACGGTGACCTCGTCGGCGAGGCGCATGACCAGGCCCATGTCGTGCTCCACGAGGACGACGGACAGGCCCAGTCGCTCGCGAACGTCGTGGATGACCTCGGCGGTGCGGGCGCGTTCGGCGCCGTTCATGCCGGCCACGGGTTCGTCGAGGAGCAGCACGCGCGGCTCCAGGCACAGGGCGCGGGCGAACTCGACGCGCTTGCGGTCGCCGTAGGACAGGACCGCGACGGGGGTGTCGAACAGGCCGCCCAGGCCGGTGAGTTCGGCGATCTCGCGGGCCCGGTCGCGGTGGGCGCGCTGCTCGCGTACGGCGCCGGGCAGGCGCAGGGCGCTGGCGGCGAAGCCCGCGCGGGTGAGGGCGTGACGGCCGAGCATCAGGTTGTCGGCGACGGTGCCCTCGGTGGTGACGATGTTCTGGAAGGTGCGGGCCACGCCGAGGCGGGCGATGCGGTGCGGGGCCAGCCGGGTCAGTTCGGTGCTGCCGAGCCGGACGGTGCCGGACGCGGGGCGGGTGAGGCCGGACAGCACGTTGAAGCAGGTGGACTTGCCCGCCCCGTTGGGTCCGATCACCGCGTGCACCGAGCCGGGGGCGACGGTGAAGGAGACGGCGTCGAGCGCGGTGAGACCGGCGAACCGGACGGTGACGTCCCGGACGGCCAGCTCGGGGGGCGGTGTGGTGCGGTCGCTCACGCGGCCCCCTGACCGTGTGCGGACGCGCTGTGGTGGTCGGTGCCGTGGTCACCGGCGGGGTTGCCGCCGGGGTCGCCGCCGTGGTTGCCGCCGTGGTCGCTGTCGTCGTCGGCCTCTCCGAGGTAGAGGCGGCGTACGGCGTCCGTGCGGGCCAGTTCGCCGGCCGGGCCGGACAGGCGGACCTCGCCGACCTCCAGGACGTACGCGTGGCGGGCGAGCGAGAGGGCCATGCCGGCGTTCTGCTCGACCAGCAGCACGGCGGTGCCCTGGGCGTTTATCTCGCGGATCACGTCGGCGATCCGGTTCACCATCAGCGGGGCGAGGCCGAGGGACGGCTCGTCCAGCAGGAGCAGGCGCGGGGCGGCCATCAGGGCGCGGCCGATGGCGAGCATCTGCTGTTCACCGCCGGAGAGCAGTCCGGCGGCCTGGCCGGTGCGCTCGGCGAGCCGGGGGAAGAGCGCGAAGACGCGGTCGCGGGACTCGCGGACCAGGGCGGGGCTGCGGCGGCCGAGGCCGAGTCCGCCGGTGCGCAGGTTCTCGTCGACCGTCAGACCGGCGAACACCCGCCTGCCCTCGGGGACCTGCACCACTCCGGCGCGGACGGCGGCGACGGGATCACGGCCGTCGAGTGCGGTGTCGCCGTAGCGGATCCGGCCCGCGGTGATCGTCCCTCGGTGCAGGCGCAGGGTGCCGGAGACCGCCCGCAGCAGGGTGGTCTTTCCGGCGCCGTTGGCGCCCAGCAGCGCGACGACGCCGCCGTGCGGGACGGTCAGGGAGACCGAGCGGAGTGCGGACAGGGCGCGGCCGTAGGTGACGTCGAGATCCTCGACGTGCAGCGCGGGCTCGTCGTCCGGTGGGCTTCCAGGCATCGCGGCTCCTCGGACCCGTGCCGCGCGGGCACGGGTGTTCGGGGGAAGGGGAGCTCACGACAGCACGGGCGCCGCAGGCCGGTACAGGGTTATCGGGGTGGTGGGTGCGTGGTCCCAGTCGGGGGGCCTTCGGGTTGTGCGGGTGCCCAGGGGTGGGGAGTCGCGGACGCGTGGGAAGGGCCGGGCTCCGGCGCGCGGGAAGCGGCGGGGTCCGGCCCTTGAGGGCGTACGGCGGCGGCGCGGACGGCCGGTTGGGGACGGCCGGTCGAGGGGGTGGCGCCGAGGGCGGCAGGTGGCGCGGCGGTCAGTCGTGGAGGAGGCGGCGTGCCGTCAGGGCCAGGCTGATCTCGACGAGGTCGGAGGGGCGGGCCAGGGAACGTCCGGTGAGCTGTTCGAAGCGGCGCAGGCGGTTCAGGACGGTGTTGCGGTGGCAGTACAGGCGCTCGCCCGCCCGTTGCGCGGAGCCGTCGCAGGACAGCCAGGTGGCCAGGGTGGCGAGCAGGATTTCGCGGTCGGCGGGGTCCACGCGCTCCAGCGGGCCGAGGACCCGGTCGGCGAGGGTGGCGCCGAGCTCGGGCGACGACACGACGAGGGCCGCGGGCAGGTGCTCGGCGAGCCGGATGGTGCCGCCGTCGGCGGGACACATCCGCAGCGCGGTGTCGGCGAGCCGGCGGGCCTCGCCCACTGCGGCCAGTCCGTCCACGGGTCCGCTCACGCCGATCCTGGTCCCGGGGTCGCCGGTGGGCTCCGGCAGGTTCCGGGCGGCCCGCGCGTCACGGGGGCCGGTGCCGCTGGTGCGGGTGCCGGTGCCGGTGCGGGTGCCGGTGCCGTGAGTGTTGACGCGAGCGTGGGCTTGGCCGGCGTCGCGACCGTTGACGCCGTGGCCGTCTCCGTCCCCGCTGCCGTTACCGTGGCCGTCGCCCTCGCCTACCCCCTCGCCTTCGCCCTCGCCGAGCAGGACGATGCCGTAGTCCACGTCGACGCCCGCGTGCCAGTGGACGCGCGCCGCGCCCCGGACGACGGCCGCGCCGCGGGCGCCGCCGAGGCCCCCGTCGGCGACCGCGACCACCACGTACCGGCCGTGCTCCGGCATCTCCAGCGCCCGCGCGGTCTCCGGCAGGTCGGCGATCCGGCTGGTGCCGTCGAGGAGGGCGGCGGCCAGCAGCCGGACCTGGTTCTCGCGCCGCCAGGTCAGCTGCCGTTCGACCTGTCGGTAGGCGTCGGTGACGATCGTGCAGTGCTCGTCGACGAAGTTCCACACGTCGGTCGCGACGTGGACGAGCAGCCGGACGTCCTCGGGCGCCCGCCGCGAGGTCTCCTCGACGAGCCCCTGCCACACCAGGGATCCGCCGAGCCGGAACGCGTGCAGTACGGCGTCCAGGGGCAGGCCCTGCTCGGCGCGGGTGGCGCCGATCCGCCAGGAGCAGCGGCGCGCGCCGTCGCGGGCGCCGCGCGGGTCGAGCAGCGAGGCCACGCTGTGCCGCAGCGAGCGGTGCATCTCCTGCCAGACCCCGGCCGGATCGCTCTCCACGGCGGCCCGGTAGGCGGGTTCCTGGTCCTGGACGACGGCCATCAGCCGGTCGGTCAGGTCGGCCAGGTCGTCCATCAGCACGCGCGCGGCGCGGTGCAGGACGCGGATGGCCTCGGCGTCGATCAGCGACCGGACGCGCCGGGCGCGCGGCTGCGGCGCGGCGGTCGCGGCCGGGCGGGGCGCCGCCGTTCGGGTCCGTACGGCAGGGTGCATCGCGGTCCTCCCCCAGGGTCGGGCTTCGCGGCGGTGCCGGGTGCCGGGCCGGTTCCCCCTGGCCCGTGCGGCGGCGACCGCCTGACTCGTCCTGCCCGGAAGGATGACATACCGTCCGGTCGGTCCCTAGAGCTGTGCACGGGTCTTTTCGGCCCGTTCGACCAGGCGGGCCAGTTCCACCCGGGACCGCACCCCGAGGGCGGCGAACACATTGCGGAGGTGGTAGTCGACGGTGCGGGTGCTCACGGACAGGCTGCGGGCCACCTCCCGGTTGGTGGCGCCCTGGGCGACGCACCGGGCGATCCGCCACTGCTGCGGGGTCAGCCGGGCCAGCGCGTCCGGCCCCGCTACGGTCCCCCGCGGCGCGGTGACGGTCGCGGCGGCCCCGTTCGCCCGCAGCTCGGCGCGGGTCTGCTCGGCCCAGACGTGGGCGCCGCAGCGGTCGAAGCCGACCAGTGCGGCGCCGAGCCGGTCCCGGGCCTCCCGCGGCCTTCGGCGCCGCCGCAGCCACTTGCCGTACAGCAGCTCCGTGCGGGCCCGTTCGAAGTCGCCGCCCGCCTGCTCGTGCAGCGCCAGGGCCCGTACGTACAGGTCGCCGGCCCGGTCCGGCGGGGCCAGCAGGGCGTGGCAGCGCAGCAGCTGGGCGGGGGCCTGCGGGTCGGCGCCGAAGCCGGCCCAGGCGGCGAAGTCCGCCACGACCTGCCGGGCGTCATCAGCGCGGCCGGCCCGCACGGCGGCCTCGACGAAGCAGGGGACGGCCAGCATCCACACCGCGAAGTGCCCGCGCCGGGGCCCGGGGCAGACCAGCGGGCCGAGCCGGTCCGCCGCCTCCAGGGGGCGGCCGCGGCCCAGGTCGGCGCGCGCCGCCGCCCACTGGGCGAGGGTGGCGGGCTGGGCCAGCCCGTGTGCGCGGGCCGTCGCCAGGGCGGCGCCGGCATGCCCGTCGACGGTGGCGCCCTCGCCCTCGATGGACGCCGCCAAGGCGAGTACGGCGTGATGGTGGGCCGCGGTGTTGCGCTGCCCGGTGCGCCGCGCGGTCCGCAGTCCCTCCTCGGCGTGCGTCCTCGCCTGGGCGTGCCGGCCGGCGCGCAGCTCGGCGTACGCCAGGTACTCCAGGGCCCGCGGGACGAGCGTGGCCGAGCCCCGGATCCGGGCCGCGGCCAGCGCCCGCGCGCCCGCCTCCGCCGCGGCCGGCATGTCCCCCAGGACCAGCGCGGCGGCCGCCGCGCGCAGTAGGTCCTCCGGCTCCGCGGCCGTGCGGGCGCGGCCCACGACGCGGCGCAGCGGGACGGTGGCGAGGTCAAGACGCCCGTCGAGGAGAGCGGCGAGACCGACGCGGTAGTCGTCGTCACCGCCCGCGCCGCACAGCGCCTCCCGCAGCGCCGGCAGATCGCCGCCGGCCCAGGCGGCGTCGGCGGCGGCGAGCGCGGCGGACGCCGCCTGAGCCGGCGCGACGGGCCCGAGGAGCGCGGCAGCGGACAGCAGCGACGCCCGCGCATCGGCGACGGGACCGTCGAGCAACTGAGCCAGCCCACGCACCATCTCGGCACGACCACGGATGAGGTCGACGGGGGCGTGGGCGGGTTGGGGGTGGTGGGTGTGGTGGGGGGCTGGGGTGGTGGGGTGTGGAGCTTGGGGGGTGGGGTCGGGGGTTTGGGTCGTCTGGTCCGGCACCTGATCGCTGTGGCTCGGTGCCTGAGCGGCGGCATGGCTCGGCGCTTGAGCGGCGGCATGGCCCGGCCCGTGACCGGCGGTGCCTGGCGCCGGAACGGCGGCGACCGGCGTCTGAACGGTACGGCCCGGTGCCTGAGCAGCAGGACCGGCCGCCCGGCCGGTGCGGGTGGGAGCTAGGGCATGGCGGCCGGGCGTCTGGCCGGCCCGGGCCGGCACCTGGTGGGTGCCACCCGGCACCTGAACGCCGTAGTGCGATGCCTGACCGGCGGGCGCCGGTTCCTGACGGGCGAGGTCGACCGCCTGGGCGGCGTGACCGGTCGCCTGGGCGGCGCGACTGCGCACCAGGCCGGGAGCGGCGCCCTCCTGCTCAACGCGCCCGCTCAGCAAGTCGACCGGGCCACTCGGCAAGTCTCCGCCCCTGGACGGCAAGTCGGCGCGCCCGCCCGCCAAGTCCACGCGGACCGACAGCAAGTCCGCACGCCCGCTCGGCGCTTCCACGCAGCCAGACAGCGAGTCCACGTCGCCGGGCAGCAGACCGCCGGTATCCAGGTCGTGGTCGGCCTCCGCGAGCAGACGGAGGGCCTGGCGGGGGCGCCCGGCGAGCAGTTCCTGTTCCGCGGCGGCCGTGTACCGCTCCCGACGCGTCAAGCCGGGCGGGGTGAGGTCCGCGGCGCGCGCGAGGGCCGTGGCGCGCAGCCGGTGGTTGGGCCCGCCGGCAGCCGCCGCCGCGAGCCGGTCCGCTCGCTCGGGGGCCGGCCCGGTGGTGGCCCAGGCCTCGTGCACGAGGGCGGGCAGTTCCCGCCCCTGCGCGCGCAGGGCTTGGGCGAGGGCGCGGTGCGCCGCGCGGCGGCGGTCGGGGGCGGCTCTGGCGTACACGACTCTGCGGGCGAGGGAGCTCGCGAAGCGGAGGCGGCCGTCGGAGAGGAGCAGGGTGTCCGGGAGCCCTGAGTCGTCGAGCAGGGACGCGGCCTCCCGAGGCGCCGGGGCAGCGGGCGGAGCCGAAGGCTCGGCGCAGGCGAGGCCGCCGGGCTGGACCGGGACTGCGGGCATGGCTTGCGCCCCGGGCGGTGCGGCACAGTCCGAGGGCCGGCATTCCCGGGCGGCGGCCCGGATGACGGCGGCGTCCGTCTCCGTCCGTTCCGTGCCCCGTAAGGCGGTGGCCGTGAGGAGCAACAGGTCCTCGACGGCGGGGTTCGGGGCGGCGGGCCACTCCCCCGTGACGCCGGTCAGGGTCCGGGGGTCGGCGAGCGGCCGGGGTGGGTCCTGGTCACCGGAGAGCTGGGCAGGCGTGAGCCGGCGGACCATCGCGAGCAGCAACGCCGGGTTGCCGTCGGCCTCTTCCAGCAGGTCGTCGCGCAGGGCGGGATCGACGGCGCTGCCGGTCACCTCGTCGAGCAGCGCGCCGGCGGCCGACGAGGGCAGCGGGTGCAGCTGCAGGGCGGGCAGTCCGGCGACGTCCCGGTCGGCCGGTCCGGGGCCGAGGGTGGTGAGGAGGAGGCCCACCCGCCCGGCGCCGGGGAGACGGCGGGCGGCGTGGGCGAGGGCGGTGCGCGACGGGGTGTCCCACAGGTGGACGTCGTCCAGGCACACCAGCAGGGGGCCGTCCCCGGCGGCGGCGCGGAAGGCGTCCAGCAGGACGCGGGGCGCGGTCCGTGGGTCGAGGGCGCCGGCGGGCGTGTGTCCCGCGGCCGCGGTGAGCGCGCGGACACCGCCGTACGGCTGGGGATCGGCCGCGTCGCAGCGGACGTACAGCACCGGTCCGGGCCGGAAGGCGCGGGCGGCTTCGTCGAGGAGGGTCGTACGGCCGAGTCCGGGCTCGCCGGTCAGGACGAGCACGGCGCTGCCGGTCCGCAGCCGGTCCGGCAGCGCGGCCAGTTGGTGTCGTTCCGCGCCTCGCCCGTGGATCGGCGGGGCCGTCGGCACGGTCGTGTGTGCGGTCATTCCCGCAGGTTACGCACGAGTAACGGCAGGCGGAAGGCAAACGTCCGCCTCCGGCCGGGCGTCTGTGCCGACGCCCAAGCAGCGGACCCGCGACGCAGTGCGACCGCACAACGGACACACAGGCCTACGGCCACCGAGGCCTGCGGCCACGCCGGCACACGCCCTCACCCACACACGCCCCACTCACACACGTCTCCACCCGCACACGCCCACGGCGGCCGCGTCGGATACGCGACCGCCGTGGTGCCGCGAGGCGCGGCGAGGTGCGGGAGACTCAGGGAGTTCAGGACGTGTGCGGGCAGTTGCCCCGGTACTCCTCGATGGTCAGGCTCGGACGCGGCAGCGGGCACAGGAACTGCTCGTAGCGGGTGTCGTTGTCGATGAACCGCTTGAGCCAGCTGATGCTGTACTTCGCGATCGTCGTGTCGTTGCTGTTGGGCGTGAAGTGGCTGGCGTTGTTCAGCTCCAGGTAGGCCTTGTCCAGCGACGACGGCAGGTTCTGGTAGAAGGGCTCGGCGTGGCTGGAGACCGGGGCGATCGTGTCGCCGTCGGCGCCGAAGATCAGGGTGGGCGTCCTGACCTCGGGCCAGGTCTTGTCCAGGTTCCACGGCGTCAGCGGGATCGCGGCCTGGAGGGAGGGCCGGTCCTTCGCGGCCTCCAGGCTGCCGCCGCCGCCCATTGAGTGGCCCATCACGCCGAGCCGGGTGGCGTCGACCCGGCTGCGCACGGAGCTGCGCTGGGTCAGGTAGTCCAGCGCGGCGAGCAGCTGGTCGCCGCGGGAGTCCGGCTGGTCCATGGTGGTGTTGGTGTCGATGGTGAACACCACGAAGCCCTGCGAGGCCAGGCGCGGGCCCAGCCAGGCGATGGAGGACTCGTACGCGGTGAAGCCGGGCGAGATCGCGACGGCGCCGAAGGTGCCGTCCGCGGTGGTGGTCGGGTAGTAGATGGTGCCGCCGCCGAAGCCGGTGACGGCCAGCGAGGAGACGGAGGTCTGCGAGACGGCGTACGGGCCGCGCAGCGCCTCGATGCTCGCGTTGGTCGGCGCCGGGCCGCGCTCGTAGGGGTTGTCGGCGGCGTGGGCGCCGGTGCCGCTGAGGGTGCTGAGTCCGACCAGTGCCGCGGTCGCGGCGGCGAGTCCGGTGAGGCGGCCGGTGCGGCGGCGCCGGCGGGGGGCTGGGGAGTCGGCGTGGTGCTGCGCATGCTGCTGCACGTCGAGTCGTCCTCTCTGTCGTGCACTGTGGGGTGTGGGGTTCGCCGCCGGAGCGGCTCGCTCACTGTCAGGGCGGCACGGCACAGAGGGCACCGGCAAAATCACCAGCCTCCTGCCCCACGCGGACCGGACCGGGCCGGGCCGGACTCGGACAACCGGCTTGCGCGGGCGGCCGGTCGGTATGGCAGGCTCGGTGCGGCCGGGCGCGCGGGATACGACCGAAGGATGCCCGGCACCGATCGACACCCGATCGGCACCAGTCGATGTCAATCAACACTTGTCGACGCCGATCGACACCGACGAACACACTGATCCGACACCGTTTCGACACCGTGGAGGGCGCCGTATGCGCATCGGACTGCTCGGGACCGGCCCGTGGGCGCGGATGGCGTACGCGCCCGCCCTCGCCGGGCACGACGGACTCGACTTCGCCGGTGTGTGGGGGCGGCGCCCGGACGCCGCGAAGGAGCTCGCGGACCTGCACGGCGTCCGCGCCTACGACGACGTGGACGCCCTCCTCGCCGACGTGGACGCGGTCGCCGTGGCGCTGCCGCCGGACGTGCAGGCGGAGCTGGCGGTGCGGGCGGCGCGCGCGGGCCGTCATCTGCTGCTGGACAAGCCGCTCGCCGTGACCCCGGAACGGGCCCGGGCGGTGGCCGAGGCCGTGCGGGAGGCGCGGGTGGCGTCGGTGGTCTTCTTCACCTCCCGCTTCCAGGCCGACACCGAGGCGTGGATCACCCAACAGGCGGGCACCGGCGGCTGGTTCACGGCGCGCGCCCAGTGGCTCGCCGCGCTGTTCAGCCCGGAGCCGGGCGGCGCCCCCGCCGGGGACAACCCGTTCGCGGCCTCTCCGTGGCGGCGGGAGAAGGGGGCGCTGTGGGACGTCGGCCCGCACGCCCTGTCCGTGCTGCTGCCCGTCCTCGGCGACGCCCGCCGGGTGACGGCGGCGGCCCCCGGCCCCGGGGACACCGCGCACCTGGTCCTCGAGCACACCGGCGGCGCGTCCAGCACGCTCACCCTCAGTCTCACCGCCCCGCCCGAGGCGGCGGGCGTGGGCGTGGAACTGCGCGGTTCGGCCGGCGTGGCCGTCCTCCCGGACAGCTCCGAGGGCATCGTCCCCACCCTCACCCGCGCCGCGCACGCCCTGCGCGAGTCCGCCGACGGTGGCCGCCCCCACCCGTGCGACGCCGCCTTCGGCCTGCGCGTCACGGAAATCCTGGCCGAGGCGGAGGCCCTGCTGCGCCGCCCGTAATCAGGCCGGCCGCCTGGTCGGCCCCCTCTCTCCGCTCAGGCCGTCAGGCCGCCGGTTCCTCGAACGGCTCGTCGCTCCACCGGAACCACGCCCGGTCGCCCTCGATGTGCAGCAGGAAATCGGGCACCGGGCCGTCCGGTGAGCACAGCGACACGCGTCGGCGGATCTCGTCGTAAACCTTCTCCCACGCGTCCACCAGCGCGTCCTCGTCCTGTTCCGCGAGCCGTTCGACCAGCTCCAGCTCGCGCGCGAACAGATCACGGACGGTGTCGTCGTACGCCGGGCCGGGCGTGAACGCGCCCGACAGCCACGGGAAGTCCGCGTCGTAGATCAGGATCTCCCCGATCCGTCCCTCCCCGGCACGCACCTGCCAGATCTCACCGTGGAACCCCACGTCCGCCCCCCTCTGTCACCGCGTCCCGCCGCGTCGAAGACCCTCACGCACAGCATGGCACCCGCCACTGACATGGCCGGAGACCGTGTTCGGCACGCTCGCGGAGGGCGTGCCCCGGCGCTTCCGGATGCACTGCGCGCGCCCTGGGTGAATGGTGTTATCAGACCCGTTGCCAGCACCGGGGCCGAAACAACGAACCGGATCGAGGAGCGGAGATCATGTCGACGTCACATTCCGGCGCGTCCCGGCCGTCCCAGGACCGCGCCACCCCGGACAGCCTGCTCCACGCCCGCACCGGCACCGACGTGTCGCCGGAGGACCTGGTCCTGGCCTCCGGAAAGGACCTCACCCCCCGCAACCTGGAATGGGCCAAGCGCAAGCTGGCCCAGGAGGGGCCGGCGGCTCTCGACAAGCTGCTGCCTTGAGCCGGCCGCCCGGCACTTCCCGCCCCTGACGCGGGGCTGTCCGTCCGCGTCAGGGGGTCTCCTCCTCCACCGGTGACGTCATGTCGTCGTCGGTGATGTGCATCGCGGCCTCCTCGGCGCCCGCGGCGCCCCCGTCGATGCCCACGTCCCGGGCGACCTGCTCCCGGGTCGTGTCCGTGTGGACGCCCTCGTCGGGGGCGACCAGGCGTCCGGCGCGGGCGCCGCCCGCCTCCGGGTCGACGGGTTCGCCGTCGCCTCCCGGCAGGTCCCCGATGTCGTCCCCGGCGGTCTCCTGGGTGTCGGGCACTTCCTGGGCGAGCCGCTGGTCGAGACTCTCGCCGTCGTGCTGCTCGGCCGCCGTGATGCCGTGCTTGGTGACGCCGAGCGGCTTCTCCGGCGGGGAGTAGCCCTCGTCGAGGGTGTCGTCGTACGTCCGCTCGTCGACCGCGTCCTGCAGATCGAGGGGCGCGGCGTCCTCCTGCTCCTCGTTGGTTCCGGTGGGCTGGTAGGCGTCGTCCGCCATGCCTTCCGGTCGCGTGCGGTCCGTCTCGCCCATGACTGCCTCCCTGTGGTGTCGGGGCTCGGGTCGTCGACCTCGGTGGGTCGTCGTCCTCTCCGCGTTTCCCGATCACGCGGCCTCCAACCTGGTGGTTCATGACACACCCGAGTGGCGGTAGGCCGCGCCGCGTGCCGGGACGTGTCGAACCGGCCGCGAACGGCCCCCGGCACGCGACCGGGCCCCGGCACGCGGCCGAGACCACTCAGCCGGCCGGTTCAGGCCCCGCTCTGCTTGGCCGCCGCCGTCACCCACTCCCGCGCCCACGGCTCCCCACGCTCCCACGCGGTGCGCACGGCCTCCGAGAACGCCCGTTCCCGGGCGTCCGCGTCGGCCGGGTACTCCTCCTTCAAGCGGGCCCGGAGGTCCAGCACGTACTGGGCGGTGAGCGGAGAGAGGCCGTACTGACGTGCCAGCTCGGGCACCGACGATTCACTGATCATGCCCGGTCAACGAACCGGCGGGCACTTCAGGTACGCGAGGCGGCGCGCAGACCGGCGTTCGGCCCGTCCGGGCGGGTGCGGCGCTGCTCGGTCATCTCCCGGCTCAGGTCCGCCGTCTCCGCCTCCGGCAGCCGATCGAAGCCGTCCTCGGTGATGACCGCGACGACCGGGAAGATGCGCCGGCCGATGTCGGGTCCGCCGGTCGCCGCGTCGTCGTCGGCCGCGTCCCACAGCGCCTGGAGCGCGGCGAGGGCGGCCTCGCGGCGGGTCATGCCGGGCCGGTACAGCTTCTTCAGCGCTCCGCGGGCGTACGGCGCTCCGGAGCCCTCCGCGTGGAAGCCGGTCTTCTCGTAGGTGCCGCCGGCGACGTCGAAGCCGAAGATGCGGCCGCGTCCGTCCGCGTAGCCGGCCAGCAGCGGGACGACGGCGAGCCCCTGCATGGCCTGGCCGAGGTTCTGCCGCAGCATCCCGGACAGCCGCGTCGCCTTGGCGCTGAGGCTCATCGGCGTGCCCTCGATCTTCTCGAAGTGGGTCAGCTCGACCTGGTACAGCCTCACCATGTCCAGGGCCAGCCCGACCGTGCCGGCGAAGGCCACCGCGGTGTGGTCGTCGGCGGGATGGACCTTCTCCAGGTCGCGCTGGGCGATGAGGTTGCCCATCGTGGCCCTGCGGTCGCCCGCGATCAGCACGCCGTCGCGGTAGGCGAGGGCGAGCACGGTGGTGCCGTGCGGGGCGGTGCCGGGGGCGGTGCGCACACCGGCCGGCAAGGGGCTGCGGGTCGGCAGCAGTCCGGGGCGGTGGGCGGCCAGGAACTCGGTGAAGGACGCGGTCCCCGGGGTGAAGAACTCCTCCGCCGGCCGGCCGCCCTCCGTCGCGTCGTACGCCATGCCACTCCCCCTCGCCCACGCCCTCCGCCCGACACCGGAGTCCTACCAGCGGCCGACGGCCCGGAAACACCTGTTCGCCTCACAGGGCCCGGCGTCGCACCAGCAACGCGAGGACCAGCAGGCCCGGGAGGAGGGGCAGCCAGAGGGTGAGCAGCCGGTAGCCGAGCACGGCGGAGGCCGCGGCGGCGGCCGGGGCGCCGGCGGCGGCGAGGGCGAAGGCGAGCGCCGCGTCGAGCGAGCCGAGCCCGCCGGGGGTGGGCAGCAGGGCGGCGGCGCTGCTGGCGGCGAGGTGGACCAGGGCGACCCGGACGGGCGGCAGGGGCAGGGCGACGGCCTGGGTGACGGCGATCAGCGCGACGGCGTGCAGCACCACGAAGGCCAGCGACCCGCCCCACAGGGCCGCCGCCCGGTGCGGCCGGGCGTGCACCGCCCGCACGTCCCTGAGCACGGCGGCCGCCGCCCGGCGCCCGCGCGGCCACAGCCGCACGGCGGCCAGCAGCAGGGCCAGCGCCCCGGCGACAGCGAGAAGCAGCGGGCCGGCGGCGGCCTGCGGCAACCGGAGGACTCCGGGGCAGGCCAGCGCCAGGGCGGCGATGAGCACCACGCGGACCACCGCCTGGGCCGTCGCCTTCACCGCGTAGGCGGTCGCCGCGCCGGCCGCCGGGAGGCCGCAGCGCATCAGGAACCGCAGGTTCACGGCGCCCGCGCCGACCCCGGCGGGCAGCACCTGGTTGGCGGCGGAGGCGGCGAACTGGGTGGCGACGAGCCGCCCGGCGGGCAGCCCGCGCGTGACCGCGCCCTGCTGGGCGAGGGCCGAGCACACCCAGGTCGCGGTGACGGCGGTGGCGCCCACCAGGAGCCAGCCGTGGTCGGCGACGGCGAGCCGCCCGGCGCCGCTCTCCAGCACCGCCCAGTGGTGCCGGGCCAGCCACACCGCGGCGGCCGGCACGGCCAGGGCGAGCAGGGTCCGCCAGTACGTCCGGCGGCGGACGGGGGCCGCCGCGGGCGCCCGCGGCGTCACGCGCGGCCGTTCTCGCCGGGCGGCGGGGCGAGGTAGAGGCGGAGCCGGTCGAAGCGGTACGGCGTCCAGGAGCGGGCGTACGACGGCGGGGCGCCGCTGGACGTGCCGAGCGCGGCGACCGGGATGCGGCGGGTGGCGTCGAGGATGGCGGGCACGGTGATGTTCTCGTTGTTGCCGCCGGTCGCCGCGGAGGAGCAGCCGGTGTAGTAGGCGAGCGGGATGGCGGTGTGGCCGGTGAGCAGGCAGGGCGGGCGGACGCCGAGCCGGTGCAGTTCCCCGGCGGTGCGCGCCCAGGCGCGGCGGTCGTCGACGGTGCGCTGGACGGTGCGGTCGAGGATCGCCCACTGCACGGCGAGATGGCCGGCGAGGCCGAGCGCGACGACGACGGCGGCCACCGGCCGCGGGCCGCCGCGCGGGGTG